>JAQUAR010000085.1 GCA_028687155.1 Methylacidiphilaceae bacterium
AGATCGACCGAGAGGTCCACTCGCCTCGGGATCACATTGACGGCCCCCGGCTGACAGTGGAGCTCGCCGACAGTGGCGACGGCTCCGGGCTGCCGCCGGGCCGACTCTTCGACGAAGCGGACGAACTCCGCCGCGGCACAGAGGGCGTCGCGGCGGAGCCGCATCGGAACGCAGCCGGCGTGGCCGCTTTCCCCATGAAAGGAAACCAGAAGCCTTTCCTGTGCGACGATGCCCGCGACGACCCCGAGAGGCAGTCCTAGGGATTCCAGTTCTGGACCCTGCTCGATATGCGCCTCGAAGTAGCCGAAGATTTCTTCGCGGAGATAGGGTTGGGCGCGAGGCCATCCCTCTGTCGAAAATGAGTCGTGAGCCTTCTGGAGGGAGATGCCGCGGGAGTCGGCTAATTCCCAATCGTTCTCGTCCAAGAGGTTGAGAAAGGCCCGGCTGCCCAGGCAGCCCGAGCGGAAGCGCACCCCTTCCTCTTCCTGAAAGGCGACCACGTCGACCGCAAAGGGAAGCTCCCGCGCCCGGGACCGGAGTATGCCCGCCACGGCAATTCCCAAAAGAATCCCGAGCGTCCCATCGAATCGACCCCCGTTTGGTACCGTATCGAGATGGGAACCGATGAGAAGAGCGGGCTTCCGGTTCTCCCGCCGCCAGCGGCCGAACAGATTGCCGAAGGAGTCTACCGCAGGAAGTAGCCCCGACTCCTCCATCCAGCGGGCGGTCTCCTCCATCGCGCCGCGAAGGGAGCGGGTGAACGGGGGACGATCCAACGCGTCCTTTCGTTCCGAAATCTGACTCAAGCGCTCGAGCTGGTGCCCGATCTTCTCCGCCTCCGCTCGCCAGTCGATTCGCGTTTGCTTCAAGGGTGGCTCCCCACCCCCGCCCGGGTTCTCACTTCCTGCATCTGGATCCACTGTTCGAGGATCGAGCGTTCCTCCTCGGTCATTCCGGTGTAATTTCCGGGCGGCATCGCCCGGGCGTGGATCGCCTGCTCCCGGACAGCCAAGAGCGCTCTCTCGAGTCCTGCCAGAGAGTCGAGGATGACTCTCGCCGGGGGGCTCTGCAGATGGGCGAGTGTCGGCTTTTCCGCGTGGCAGCCCGCACAGCGCCGCAGGAGGATCGCTTCCACTTCGGCGCCACTCGCTTCCCGGGGGGTTGGCCGGAGCGGGGCGACCGGAGATTCCGGTTGGGCGAGGGCGATCGCCCCGAAGAGAAAGGCCGCCCCTCCCGCCATCCAGGGTAGCCAGGGCTTCCGCCGCTGGCGGAGGTTGACGCCGTGGCGGACCGTTCCTCCGGCCAGGAGGAGGAAAAAGAGAACCAGCCAGTTGGCTTTGCCCAGGAAGGCGAACGGAAAATGGCCACTCATCATCGTGAAGAGAACCGGGAAGGCGAGGTAGTTGTTGTGGAGCGAGCGGAGGTGCGTCCGCTCCACCTGCGCCGGATCGAGGTTCTCTCCCCGCCGGGCGGCTTGGAGAAAGCGACGCTGGGAGGGGATGATCACAAAGAGGACGTTTCCCGCCATGATGGTTCCCAGGACCGCCCCAAGATGGAGAAAGGCGCCTCGCCCGCTGTAGAGGTGCGTAAGCCCGAAGGAGAGAGCGGCGAGGAGCAGGCAGGAGAAGAGGGCGAAGAGAGGCGGGTGGTGGAGGAGGGGGGTCGTGCAGAGACCGGAATAGATGAGCCAGCCCCCTGCCAGGATCGCCAAGCTCCAGAGAATGGCGCTGCCAGGAGAGAGGCGGGCGACCTGCGGGTCGATGAGCGTGGCTTCCGGGTGGCTGTAGAAGACGGAAACGAGCAAGGCAAAGCCAGTCAACCAGGTCAGGTAGGCGTCCCAGCGGAACCAGTGGAGAGGGGTGGGAAGCGGATCGGGTGCCGTCCGATATTTTTCGAGCCGGTAGACCCCTCCCCCGTGAACCGTCCAGAGCCGGCCGGCGAGCTTGGACCCTGTGGGAAAGCGATCCAGCCTGTTCTCGACGAAGATGAAGTAGAAGGAGGCCCCGATCCATGCGAACCCGTAGATCAAGTGGGCCCAGCGGAGGAGAAGGGGGAGCCAGAGCGAGAGGAGAGAAGAGCCGACCCCCGGCCTGGAGGCGAAGGCGAAGAGGGCCAGCAGGAGTCCTCCGCCGATCCCGATCCCGAGGAGAGGGTGCTTTCCGAGCGGGGATCTCCTTCCGGTGCGAAGAGTGGTCTGCGGTTCCATCCGTTCCGTTTAGTAGGGGATCTTTTGTCCCGAGAGGTTCCAGAGACGGAAGGCTTCCCGGCAGGCGGGGAGATCGATCTGCTCGACCGCCAGGCGCCGTTTTTCCGGCGGGAGCTGCAACTCGGCCTTGAGCGAAACGTCCATGAAGCCAGCTTCCGCAGCCAGAGAGGCGGGGGAGCCGCAAACGACCCTCCGGATCCGGGCCCAGTAGACTGCCGCCAGGCACATCGGACAGGGATCGCAGTTGACGTAGAGAACACACTCCCCGAGATCGAACCGGCCGATCGTCCGGGCGGCCTCCCGGATTGCTTCGATCTCCGCATGGGCGGTGGGATCCGGTCGGGAGGTCACCCGGTTGACTCCCCGTCCCACGATCGTTCCCCCGCAGACCACGACCGCCCCGAAAGGGCCCCCTGCGCTCCCGAGCACGTTTTCGGTGGCGAGCCGGCCGGCTTCTTCCAAAAAGCGGATCTCCGAAGCGATTTGCTCGGTGCGGCCACTTCCCGATGGATCGGACGCTAAAGGATTCATGGATGGGAAAGCCCTTCTGTTTCCGGAGCGGACGAAGAGAGCAGGGAAAGGAGCTGGGCCGCGGTGGCGATCGCAATCGCGGCCGGACCCTTGTCTTTGATCCCGGGAACGCCGATCGGACTGGTGACGCGGCCCCAAGCCTCGTCCCCGAAGCCTGCATCCCGAAGCTCCTTCCGAAAGCGGGCTCGTTTCGCCTCGCTGCCGATCAGCCCGATGTAACGGAGATCGGGACGGGCCAGGGCCGCCTCGAGGATCGCGAGATCCTCGGCATGGTCGTGGGTGAGGATCACCAGACAAGCTCCCGGAGAGAGGGAGGAGATCCACTTCTCCGGAATCGACCCGGGGCAGAAGTGGAGGTTCGCGGTGGCATCGAAAGGGGTGAGCCGGCTCGGAAGAAGCATCTCCGGCCGGGAATCGACCAGGAAGAGGTCGAGCGGCAGAAGCGAGAGGACCTGCGCGAGCGCCCGGCCGACATGGCCCATCCCGAAGATCGCGACTTGCGGCGCCTCTCGCGCGACCGGCTCGAGGAAGAGGGAGACTTCCCCGCCGCAGCACTGGGTAGCCCACTCCCCTTTCTCTCCTCCCAGCCGCACCGTGATCGAGCGCGGGCTCTTCTCCCTCTGCTCGAGCAGCTTCCGGGCCTCCGCAACGGCGGACATCTCCAGGTTGCCGCCGCCGACCGTTCCGAAGCTCTCGCCGTCCGTCACGACCATTTTGGCCCCTACCGACTGCGGCGCATGGCCGCGGACCCCGGTGATTGTGACAAGAACGACCTGCGCACGCGTGCGCAATAGCTCGCGGAGCTGGTCGATCCAGGACGTCGTCATCTCCGCGCGCTCGCTCCGGAGCGGGGCAGCGGTGCGAGCCGGACCGCGGGGCGCGTTCGTCTATCCGTCCTGCCCCTTCGCCGCGCCGCGTCGATCGCCCAATAGACCCGCTCCGGTGTGGCGGGAAGCCCGAGATCGACCGGGCCCGGGCCGAAGGCCGCGATCGCGGCTTTGAGCGCCTCCCGGATCGAGAAAGCCAGAAGAAGCGGAGGCTCGCCGACGGCCTTGCTCCCTGCGATGGCGGGGCTCTCGATGCCCCCCGAAAAAAAGCGGACCTCGAAGTGGGGAGGAAGCTCGCTCCACGAGGGCAGCTTGTAGGTCGAGGCACCCGCCGTCCGGAGCCTTCCTTCCCTATCCCACAGAAGCTCTTCGCAGGTGACCCAGCCGAGCCCCTGGAAGAAGCCCCCTTCCACCTGTCCCCGGTCGATCAGCGGATTGATCGAGCGCCCCACGTCGTGGAGGATGTCGACCGCCCGAATCCGGTACTCTCCGGTGAAACCATCGACTTCGACCTCCGAGACGGCGGCTCCGATCGCAAAATAGGCGAAGGGGTTGCCGCGACCGGTGTCCGGGTCGAAGGAGAGCCCCGGAGTCTGGTAAAACCCTTGAGAGAAGAGCGGAATGCAGCGCAGATGCGCCTCTTCGACCAGCCGAGCGAAGGTGAGGGCGCGAGTTGGCTCGTATTCGGAGAAGATCCGGCCGTCCTGGAAACAGACGAGGACGGCCGGGCAGGCCAAGAGTTCCGCGGCCACCGGTCGGAGACGCTCGAGAAGCTTCCCGCAAGCCTCGGCCACGGCGGGGCCGTTGAGATCGCAGCCGCTCGAGGCCGCCGTCGGGGAGCTGTTGGGGATCTGGTCGGTCCGAGTCGTCATTACCCGAATCGACTCGAGCGGCAGTCCCAGGGAAGAGGCGGCGATCTGGCGGATCTTGGTCTGGAGCCCCTGGCCCATCTCGGTGCCCCCGTGATGTACCTGCGCGCTCCCGTCTCGGTAGAGGAGGACAGTCGCTCCCGCCTGGTTGAAACGACCTTGGGTAAACGAGATGCCGAACTTCACCGGCGTGATCGCGATTCCCCGTTTCCGGTGGGGGTCGCCCCGATTGGCGTTCGCGATCTCGGTCTCCCGCTCCGCGTAACCCGCCTGCTCGAGGAGGGTATCCCAGAGCGTGTGCAGCGATTCGGCCTCCCGGACCTCCTGGCCATAGGGGGTGGTCTGCCCGGCGCGATAGAGGTTGCGTTTCCGGACCAGCGAAGGAGGCAGATCGAGGGTCTGTGCGATGCGGGTGAGCACCTCCTCGATGAGCGCCACCCCCTGCGGACCGCCGAAGCCGCGAAAGGCGGTCTGAGAGCTCTTGTGGGTCCGGCAGACGAAGCCGGTCGCCTCGATCGCGGGAATCCAGTAGGCGTTGTCGAGGTGGAGCAGAGCCCGCCAGAGGACTCCGGCCGAAAGGTCCCGGCTCCAACCGCCGTCGGCGTAGAGGTCGACCTTGAGGGCGAGCAGGTTCCCCTCCGGAGTGAAGCCCGTTCGGAATCTCCCCAGGAAGGGATGACGCTTTCCGGTGAGGACCATGTCCAAGGTCCGAGGCAGCCGGACGCGAACCGGCTGGCCGGTCTGGAGGCACCCCAGGGCTGCAAGGGCGGCATACGGAGTCGCCTGGACCTCCTTCCCTCCGAAGGCTCCGCCCATCCGCGGACATTCGACGGTCACCCGATGCCGGGGGAGGCCCAGCACGCGGGCGACGATCTCCTGTGTTTCGCTCGGATGCTGGGTCGAACTTCGGACAATCAGTCCCCCGTTCGCATCTTCCCAAGCCAAGGCCGCCTGGGTCTCGAGGTAGAAATGCTCTTGGCCCCCCATCCAAAGGGAGTCCTCCATCTGGAAAGGAGCCCCCTCCCAAGCGGAAGGGAAGTCTCCCCGAACCAACCGGAAAGGCCCGGCCAGCCAGCTCTCGGCTTCGATCGCTTCCTCAAGGCCGACCAGGCTCGGCAGCGGCTCGTACTCCACCGGAACGGCCGCCGCCCCCAGACGGGCGGCCTCCCGGCTCTCCGCAAGGACCCAGGCGACCGGTTGGCCGTGGTAAAAGACCTCCTCGAGGGGCAGAAGCGGCTCGTCGGGAAAGCCCGAACTCGTCTCGTTCTCTCCGGGGATGTCGGCCGCGGTCAGCAGTGTGGCGACCCCGGGCTGCGAGAGGGCTTCCTCCCTCCCGATGCGCCGAATACGGGCATGCGCATGCGGGCTTTGGACCGGCCATGCGTGGAGCAGACCGCGGAGGCGGCCGGCATGGTCGTCGGTATAGCAGGCCCGTCCGGTGACATGGTCGAGCGCGCTCTCATGGGGCAGCAGCCGGCCGATCGGGCTCAAGGGGCGAGGAAGCGGGTCTCCCAATAGAACTTCTCCAGAAGGTTTTGTGCCACGGCGAGCCGATAGGCCCCGCTCCCCCGGTGATCGTCCATCGGGGAAAGGGATCTCTGCAGGACCTCTTGGGCCTGCACGATCGCTGGAAGCTCCCACGGTTGGCCCGAGAGCGCCGCTTCCGCCGCCGCGGGACGGAGAGGCTGGTCGGCGACGCCGCCGAGAGCCAGACGGATGCTTCGGACGCGGCGCCTTGCGTCGAGATCGAGAGCGGCGCCCAGGGAGACCGTGGCGATGTCGTCGCTCTGCCGCTTCGCTACTTTGTAGAAGCGGACGGTCGAGGGATAGGGCTTCGGAATCCGAATGGAGCCGATCAACTCCCCGGGACGAAGCGCGGTCTTCCGGTAGCCGAGGAAGAACGCCGACAAGGGGAGTTCGCGGCTTCCTTGGGAAGAGAGGAGCGTAAGTCGAGCATCCAGGGCGAGGGGCAGAGGGGCGGAATCTCCCACCGGGGAAGCGGTCGCCAAGTTTCCGCCCAGGGTCGCACGGTTCCGGATCACCGGGGAGGCAAAGAGGGGGAACCACTCCCGCAGCCCGGGTGGAGCATCCGGATTCTCCTCGATCCGCTCCTCGATTTCTCGTAGCGTCAAGCCGGCTCCGATCTCGATGCCCTGGGGTCCCTCCTGGAAAGAGCGCAGTTCGGGGATCCCCTCGAGGCTGATCAGGCAGGGGAAGCGCCGAAAGCGGAGGTTGCGTTCGACCGAAAGATCGGTCATCCCGGCCGCCCACCGTGCATCCGGATCGCGGGCGGCGATCTGCCAGAGTGCTTC
>JAQUAR010000086.1 GCA_028687155.1 Methylacidiphilaceae bacterium
TTATGCCCTCTCGGTGCTTCTGCTCGCCGACATCCGGGAAATTCTCATCATCTCGACACCGAGCGACCGGCCTCTGTTCGAGCGGCTTTTGGGAGACGGGGTCGCCTTCGGCTTGCGCTTGTCCTATGCGGAGCAGCCGCGCCCGGAGGGCTTGGCGCAAGCCTTCGTGATCGGCGAGTCGTTTCTGGCCGGAAGGCCTTCGTGCCTGGTTCTGGGAGACAACCTCCTCTACGGGCACAGCTTGAGCGGAACGCTCGGCCGCGTCTCCTCGGCTCAAGAGGGGGCGACGATCTTTGCCTATCGGGTCTCCGATCCCACGGCCTACGGCGTGGTCGAATTCGACGAGAACGGACGGGTGCTTTCGCTCGAGGAGAAACCCAAACGACCGAGGTCGGCCTATGCCATTCCCGGCCTCTACTTCTACGACGGGAGGGCGCCCGAATTTGCACGCAACCTTGTCCCGTCGGCTCGGGGAGAGCTCGAGATCACCGATCTGAACCGGCGCTATCTCGCGGAGGGAACGCTTCGAGTCGAAGTCTTGAGCCGAGGGATCGCCTGGCTCGACACCGGAACCCATGACGCCCTGGCCGACGCAAGCGCCTTCGTGAGGGCGATCGAGCACCGGCAAGGATTGAAAATCGCCTGCTTGGAGGAAATCGCCTGGAGCAAGGGATGGATTGACCGAGAAGCCGTTCTTGCGCAGGCTCGGCGCATGGGCAGGTCGGCTTACGGAGACTATCTGCGAAAACTCGTCGAGGAGGACGATCGCCGCTTCGCGGAGCTTTCTTGATGAGAATCCCCTTGCTCGATTTTGGTCGGATCCCCGCCGAGGAAAGAAGTCTGTTGGAGGATGCCTTCGGGCGAGTGCTGAAAAGCGGGCAATTTATTCTGGGCGCGGAAGTTGCTGCTTTCGAGAAGGAGTGCGCGGACTTTCTTGGCGTTGCCCACGCGATCGGGGTTTCTTCCGGCACCGATGCCCTGCTCCTTTCGCTGGAATCCCTGGAGATCGGTCTCGGCGATGAGGTGATCTGCCCCTCCTACACCTTCTTTGCCACCGCCGGCTCGATTGCGCGGACCGGGGCACGACCGGTCTTCGCCGACTCCTGCCCCGGCTGCTGGAATCTTTCTCCGCAAGAGGTAAAGAGGAAGCTCACCCCGAAAACGAAGGCTATGATTCCGGTCCACCTCTTCGGCCAGCCGGCGGCGATGACGGAGCTTCTAGCGGTTGGACAGGAGGCGGGGCTTGCGGTGATCGAGGATGCCGCGCAAGCCTTCGGGGCGAGTTCCAATGGCCAAAAGGTGGGCGGAAGGGGGCTCCTGGGCTGTTTCTCTTTTTTCCCCACGAAGAACTTAGGGGCCTTGGGGGATGCGGGCCTGATCACCACGCAGGATGGAGCGCGGGCCGAAAGGATTCGGGCGCTCCGCGTTCACGGTTCCCGCGTCAAATATCGGCATGAGTGGATTGGAGGCAATTTCCGAATCGATGCGCTCCAGGCCGCCTTCCTGCGAGCACGATTGCCGCGCGTCGAGGCCGGGCTGGAGATGCGCCGGCACAATGCCGCTCTCTACGAGGAGGCATTCCTGGCGAGCGGCGTTGCGGCTCTCTCCCCGGAGCCCTGCCGCTGCCAGGATGAGGAAAGGATGGCGCCGCAGGTCACAAGCCGACTCCTTTTGCCCCGCAACAGCAGGGGAGAGCATTCCTGGAACCAGTATGTGATTCGCTACCCCACCGACCGGGATGGCTTGCGTCGATTCCTCACCGAGGAGGGCGTGCAAACCGAGGTCTACTATCCCCTGCCCCTGCACCAGCAGCCCTGCTTTCTTGACAGGGGAGACGACGTGGGCGAGCTTCCGGTTGCCGAGCTTCTTGCCCGTGAATCGCTGGCGCTTCCGATCTTTCCCGGCTTGTCGTCCGGCGAGATCGAGCGGGTGGTCGACCTGATCGTTCGCTTTGCCTCGCAAAAGGGGAAAGAGGCATAGGAGCGGTGGGTCTCTCCCCGGTCCGAAGGTCCCCGGGGAGGGAAGAGGAAATATGGTATCCAGGAGAGCCGGAAGGCGAGGAACCGCACCCGAGGGAGGGGCCGATCTCCCCTCCTTTTCCTGGCGGGGGTTTGGCCTCTACACACTCCTTCTCACTCTCCTCTGCCTGGCCTGGGCGGGAGCCGCCCCTTCTTCCGCGGCTCCTCCCGCCTCCGGCGATCCGGGCTCCCCACCCGGCCAGCAGCCGGTGGAAATCAATGCGCAGGAGACGCACTTCGTCGGAGGAATCGCGACGGCGGAAGGGAACGCGGTCGTCCGATTCGGGGAGACCACTCTGTACGCCGATCGGGTCAGCTTCGACAACCGCACGCGCAACGTCTTCGCCGATGGCAACGTCCGTGTCTACACGGGCGAAAAGATCTTTCGGGCGCACCACATGGTCTACAACCTCGACACCAAGGCGATCACGGCCAACGATTGGGGAATGGTCGATCTTCCTATCCTCGTAACGGGGGAAAAGCTGACGACGCCGGAAACCGACCATTACCATGTCGACCGAGGTATGGCCACCGTCGAAAATCGAGAGAAGCCCGGGCTCCAGATGAAGGCCCACACGATGGATATCTACCCGGGGGATCGCCTGCTCATGCGAGACGTCACGATCTACCTCAGTCACATCCCCGTTCTCTGGCTTCCCGCGATGAGTCAATCCCTCGATGGCGACTCGAACACGCTTTATGTGGTTCCCGGGGATCGCTCTTATTGGGGCTATTATTTGCTGATTACCTACAACTGGAAATTTAACCCGAAGCTCAAAGCCTCGTTCCAGCTCAATTACTATTCGGATCGCGGGGTCGCGTTGGGAAGCCTCTTCCAATACAAGCCGAGCGAAGAGGGATACGGTAATCTGCGCCTTTTCGGCCTGCCGTACGACCAAGGCTATCTGCTCAACTACTCCTCGCTCAATCGCTACGACGTGGGGCCCGAGCGCTTCATGGCCAGCCTGCAGCAGCGCTATCCCTTGACTCAGGAGCTCACTCTGACGACGGATCTCAACTATTGGACCGATCCTTACATTGCCGAGGACTTTTACTACAATACCTACATGGCCAATCGCCAACCGAACAACGTGGCTTGGCTGAACTACTACCACACCGGGTTTACGATCGATCTGCTGGTCCAGGATAACGTGATGGACTTCTTCAACGGCTTGAATCGCCTGCCGGAGCTCGACTTCGAGACGAATCGCGCCAAGATCTTCCATAGTCCGATCGCCTATGAAAGCCGCACGAGCGTCGTCAACTTCGAGCAGCAGTTCTCTAACCTCAATCCGCTGACGGGCAATCTCGTCGGGCTCTACTACCCCTGGTTGCCCCTCAATCGCTTCTATCAGCAACACGGGATGGACAATGCCTATCTCCTGAGCAACTATGGGGGTTGGCGCTGGGATACGCTCCAGCAGCTCTCCTATCCGCGGGAATATTTTCACTGGCTTTCGCTCACCCCTCGTCTCGGCGTCGAGGGAACCTACTGGTCGGATCAGAACGTCTACGGGAATGCGTTCAATGCCCCCATGCCGTTGATGAACCAGTCGAACCTGACCTACGATCGCGGGCTCTTGATCGCGGGGCTGGACGCCTCCTTCAAGCTGTCGAAGACGTGGAACGACGTGGAGATCGAAGCACTGGGAATCCACGGGCTACGGCATGTGATTCAGCCCTTCGCCACCTTCCAGTATATCCCGAACCCTTATGGAAATCCGTACAACATCCTGGGATTCGACAGCCTCATGCCGACGCTTACTCCTTCCCTCATCAATCCCATCGACTATCCCTCGATCGATTCCTTCTTCGGGATGACTTTCTTGCGGGCGGGGGCGACCCAGCGGCTACAGACCCAGCGCAACGGCCAGAACTACGACCTGGCGGAGCTGACTCTCTTTACGGACGCCAACTGGGATCGGAAGTACAACACGCTTCTCATGCCGACGACCGACACGGTGAACGAGGTCTACGGGACGTTCGATTTCAAGCCCGTGCCCTGGCTGATGTTCCACACCGATCTGGCGCTGCCGACCTATGACGAGGGATTTACCAATATCAACAACAGCTTGAGTTGGCAGTTCCATGCCTCGGATACGCTGACCGTGGGCTATCAATATTTGAATAATGTGACGATTCCGAGCAGCTTCTTCCCGGTTCCCCAGATCGCGTCGGGCTACCTTCCCCAAAACAACATGCTACCGGTCGTCGCGCAGATTTCGCCGACCGTCCAGAGCATGGCCTACGTATCGGACTTTTGGCGGATCAGCGAGCACTGGCAGGTGAGCGGGACGCTCATGTACATGAGCCAAACCAACTCTGTGCCGATCAAGATGTTCTCGATTTACCGAGATCTGCAGGATTGGATCGTCTCGTTCAACTTCCAGGATTTCAGCTATCCGGGAGCCGCTTCGATTATCAACTATTATGTGGGCTTCACCCTGAAAGCCTTTCCCTCATTCAAACCGCAAATCGGTCAATAGGGGGCGGCAAAGTCTCTGGTGTCGGTCGGCTTTCCCTCGAGCGGAACAGCGCGCATCCGTCTTCCCGCTTGGCGTCCGCCCACTCGCCGCGCCTTTCGGGTACGAACTTTGTGCCACAGGCAGGCTAAAACGAGATGAGCGGCTTGAGGACGCCTTCAAGCTTTTTGGCCATGATCTCGAACGCGCGCTCGATCTCCTCGAAGCGAAAACGGTGGGTGGTCATGCACGTGGGATCGAGCCGCCCGCTCTGCAAGACCCGGAGGAGCCGCTCCATCCTCAGGCGGCCGCCGGGGCAGAGCCCCGTCCGGATCGTCTTCTCCGCCATGCCAACCCCCCAAGCAGTCCGGGGAATGTGGACAAACTCGCCGGATCCATGGTAGCCGGCATTCGAAATGGTTCCGCCCGGCTTGGTGACCCGGACGGCGTTTTGAAACGCGGTATCCATCCCGACCGCCTCGATCGCGGCATCCACTCCTTCGCCAGCGGTGATCTCCAGGATCCGGGCCGCCGGGTCATCTCGGCTCATGTCGATGACGATGTCCGCCCCATAGTGCTTCGCCAGCTCGAGGCGTTTGGGCACGGAATCGACTCCGATCACAAGGCCCGCCCCACGCAGCCGGGCTCCGGCCACGGCCATCAGCCCTACCGGCCCGAGGGCGAAGACCGCAACGGTCCCCCCAATCGGGAGATCGGCATTTTCGGCTCCCATGAAGCCCGTGCTCATCATGTCGGCGCAGTAGACCGCCTGCTCGTCGCTGATTCCCTCGGGGATGCGAGCCAGATTGCCGTCGGCGTCATTGACATGAAAATATTCCGCAAAGACCCCATCTTTGACGTTAGAAAACTTCCATCCGCCGAGCGCGCCACCGGACTGGGAGGAATGTCCTGCCTGCGCGGCGCGGTCGCTCCAGTCCGGCGTGATCGCGCCGACCAGGACCCGCTCGCCCGGACGGAACTCCTTGACCAGGCTTCCCACCTCCTGAACGACCCCGACCGCCTCATGGCCCAGGGTCAAATCCTGGCGCGGGCCGATGGCGCCATGAAGGGTGTGGACGTCCGAGGTGCAGATCAAGGCGGCCGTCGTGCGGATCACCGCGTCCAACGGTCCCGGTTTCGGGATCGGCTTGTCCAGGAAACCAACTTCGCCGATCTTGCGCATGACGAATGCTTTCACGAGTAGCCTCCGGTTATCGGGGTCGCAAGCCGGTCGCCCCGGTCCTGGAATGGATGCTAGCAATTCCGCGCAAGCGGTGTCAAATCCACCCTGTTGCCCGGACCGATCTCGGCACTCGTCAACGCTCGGCGGGTGGAAATTGGACTTGCGGAAACAGTGGTCAGGAGAAGAAACTTCTCGATTGCGATATCAGGCTGAGCCGGCGACCGGATGTGCGGAATGACGATCTTTGGCGAAGAATGCCCTCGCGCTCTTTTCCGTAGGCGGAAAACGATGTCTGCGCTCAAGAGATCCTTGCGGCGGTTCCTGGTTGCCGCAGCCGTTACCGGCTCTCTTTGGGCGGCACAGGAGGCGAAGGCGGAAGAACCGGTCCCGGCTCCCGAAAGGCGGGTCGTGCGTTTCGGGGATCTCTCCGAGCTTGGGAAGAAGGAGGGACCCCATCCGAGGGATGTTTGGGTTTACGGGCGGTTTACCGCTCGCACGGCGGTTTCCGAGGGAGTCTTTCTCGCCTCGGTAAACGAAGGAATCAACCTGCCCGATTGGGAAGAAAACTTCAGCATCGTCAATAACCCCGGGGATTTCGTTTTTCGGCGGGTCGTTTTTCGGGCCAGGCTGCCTCTGCCGGAGATCCGCAGGGGGACCAAGTTCGCGATTCCCAGGGACCGGCCCGCCAAGCTGATCGAGGTCGCGCTCGTAGACGGAGTCATCGCTCGCCTCGCGCTCGAGAGTGCACCGACGATCGAGTCCCAGGACGGGGCGGGCCGAGCGGCAGCTCGGCCACAGACCCCAAGGGAAGGAAGCGGCGCGGGGGGCTATCCTCCCCGGAGAATCGTCCCTTTCCGGGAACTCGGTTCGATTGCCAAGACCGAAGGTGTACACCCGGAAAATCTCTGGACCTGGGGAAAGTTCAGCGCCCGCTCGAACCTGCGCGAGGGGATCGTCTCGGCGACGCCGGCGGGGATGGAAACCCGGCGTGCTCTCGAAACAGCGGTCACCGGCGCGGCGACGTTCTATTTGCCCTACTTGGCATACTTCGTGCTTGGAGCGGAGGAACCGGTT
>JAQUAR010000087.1 GCA_028687155.1 Methylacidiphilaceae bacterium
CGCCAAAGACATGGCAACGCTTTGCCGGGTGTCGTCCGTGTTGTTCTTGAACGCCAGTCCCAGCAAGCCGATCGTCTTGTCGCGCAGAAGCCAGATCTCCTCGCGAATCTTCTTCAAGAAGTGCTCCCTCTGCTGCTCATTGATCGACGCAGCCTCCTTCAGCAGACGGAATTCGCAGCCCAGTTCCTCGGCGATCCGGATGAACGCGGAGACGTCCTTCGGAAAACAGGAGCCTCCCCATCCGACTCCCGCCTGAAGAAAGGGGCGACCGATTCGCCGATCCAGGCCCATCCCTTCCGCCACGAGGAGCACGTCCGCGTTCGAAGCCTCGCAAATCTGCGCGATCATGTTGATGTATGAAATCTTCAGAGCCAGGAAGCTGTTCGACGCGTGCTTGATGAGCTCCGCGGAATTCAGATCCGTGATCAGCATCGGCGTCCGAAAGGGCTCGTAGACCTCTTTCATAATCGCGGCGGCTCGCTCCGAGGAGGACCCGATCACGATGCGATCCGGGTTCATCAGGTCTGCGATCGCCGAGCCTTCCCGGAGAAATTCGGGATTGCTCACCACGTCAAACTCTGCCTTCTGCTTGCTGTACCGCTCGATCGTCTGGGCCACCTTCTCCCCCGTCCGGACGGGAACCGTACTCTTATCGACGATGACCCGGTACTCCCGGAGAGAGCCGGCGATCTCGCGAGCCACCTTCTCCACGTAATGAAGGTCGACGCTGCCATCTGCGTGGGGCGGGGTCGGCACGGCGATGAAGAGCGCCAGGCAGTTTTCCACTGCCTCCTCCACGGACTCCCCGAAGCGGAGTCGCCCCAAGGCCGCGTTCCTCGAAATCATGGCTTCCAGGCCCGGCTCATAGAAGGGAACGCTCCCGCCCCGCAGGCTCTTCACCTTCGCCTGATCGCTGTCCACGCAAAGCACATCGTGGCCGACTTCGGCAAAGCAGGCTCCTGTCGTGAGCCCGACATATCCGGAACCAATGATCGCAATTTTCATGATTCAACTCCGTGGCCGACCGACAGGCCCAGCCTGCCGCCCGGACAAGCTTTCTCCTCTAGTTTGTTCGCGTCATTCCGACTTCTTCCTCGGGCGAACATTTCCCGCCTCCTCGGCTTCAACGAAGCGAAGAACCCGGTTTCGCCCCAGAGGACCGCACCTCTTGGACGCAGGAGTGGAGCCGATCTTTCTTCCTTAATTGGCGCTCCAATCCAGCATCCGCTCAATCGGGAGGCGGGCTCGCTCCGCAATCTCCCGCGGCACCATGATTTCCGGTTCGCCAGATTGCAAGCTTCGGTAGACCTTTTCCAGCGTAATCTTCTTCATGAACCGGCAGTTGGCGCAGGCGCACCTCTCGGTGGGAGCGGGCAAAAACTCCTTGCCTGGAATCTCACGGCGCAGACGGTGGAGCATCCCAGCCTCCGTGGCAATGATGAAACTCTTGGCGGAACTCTTCCCGCAGAAGTCCACCATCTTCTCGGTCGAACAGATCTCGTCTGCCAGCATCCGAACGGCGGCATCGCATTCCGGATGGGCCACGATCGGCGCTCCCGGATGGGTCTGCCGCATCCGGAAAAGGCTCGCGTGCGTAAATTCCACATGGACGTAGCAGTGGCCCTGCCAGAGGCGCATGTTGCGTCCGGTCTGCTGCTTTACCCATTCCCCGAGATTTTGATCCGGGACGAAGAGGATCTCGTACTCCGGCGGGACCCGGTTCACGATCCTGACTGCATTGCCCGAGGTACAGACTACGTCGCTGAGCGCCTTCACCGGGGCGGTAGAATTCACGTAGGTGACCACGAACAGGCGATCGGAGGTTCGACGCACCTCGGCAAGCTCGTCCTCACTACAGGAGTCCGCAAGCGAGCAGCCCGCCTCCAGGTCGGGAAGGAGCACCTTCTTCTCCGGATTGAGAATCTTCGCGGTCTCCGCCATGAAATGGACGCCGCAAAAGACGATCCAATCGGCTCCGGTGCGATGCGCTTGGTAAGCGAGCCCAAGGGAATCGCCTACGAAGTCGGCGATCTCCTGAACTTCCTGGTCTTGATAATTGTGGGCCAGAATGACGGCGTTCCTCTCCTTTTTGAGGCGCCGAACCTCCTCCTGCCATTGTCTGGTATCCATCGCAAACGGTAAGCCTTTCGTCTCCTGTTTACTCTGTCCACTCCAGGAAGGCTTGTCTAGCCTGCAAGTCTCACGCGCGTTCTCCTGCGGCTAGCGCATTGTGAGAAGAGAATGGAACGCCCATGTGCCTCGGTGAAGCTCCTCGGCAGAGCATGCGCAAGGATGAAAGTGACACTCCCAATCCGCTCAAGCGGATGGGCTTCTAGCCATGGCTCGCGGCTTGTGGGCTGTTCCCAGAGGGAACCCGCAGCGGACGAATCCGCTGTGGTGCTTGATTCCGCGATTTGGCTAGACAACTTCCGCCACTGGTTAATGGCGGACGGCCCGTATCCGGGCTACTACTACGCCGGACCCGCAGGAGTCCTGGCCGTAGATACGTGATGCGCTCGGGGAACGCCACCACTTGATTAAATGCCAGCGGATGCATGTTGACTCCGCCGACGACATCCCGATGGCCCTGAAAGCCGCACTTCGGGCACCGCCAGTACCGTCCCTTCGGCTTGTGGCGATGGCCGCATGCGGGACACCGGCTCGACGTTCCTCGTTCGTCGCCGATGAAGCACTCGATGCGGTCTTTCTCCGACTTCTGCTGCAGGTAATCGATATCCTTGCCGTACTCCCACTGGCTCATGCGCTGGTTATGCCGTCGCCCGCAGCGATTCCGGCGCACAGCGTCCGGATTGCCGATGAAGACGGCTTCAATGCCATGATCCTTGCAGAAGTTCACGATCCGGCGAGTCCCTTTGTGCCGCAGATCCCGGATCCGGCGATTCGCGCACAGCGTAAGCTTAGCCCGAGTGCGTCCGAGCTTGCGCCAGCGCCGCGATCCTTTCCTGCAGCGGGAGCGCTTCTTCTGAATCTTTCCAAGTTGCTTGCTGTGCAGCCGCTTCAGGGAACGGATTCCCCGGCCGGAAATGACCAGGGCCTCGCCCGTGTTCGTGACGACGGCGGCCTGATGGATCTGAGCCAGGTCAACAGTCGCATGCCTTTCTGTCGCTTCCTTTCTTTCGCTTGCGGAGTCCGTCTCTTTCAGAGAAATGTGCAGCTCGTTATAGACGCCGTTCCAGACCACCTTGCAAGCGCACTTCTCCGTAAGCCAAGCGGGACGGCGGAACACGAGAGAGGAGCGGCCTCTGCCCATGGGGAGCACAATTCGCTTTTCCTCAAGCGCCATCGCCTGCGCAGGCCACATCAACGGGAAAAATCGCTTGTCCTTGTACGGGTAGCGGATCTCCTTGCGCCCGTTCCGTCGGTTTTCCCGCGCGGCGGCCACAGCGGCATCGAAGGCCCGGAAGACCTGCTGGATGCTTTGCGAGTGAAGAGAGAATCGACCTCCCTTGGTGATCCGGTGGTAGGCGTCCCTGCCGGGCCATGGCCCATTTTCCTCCCTCGCCTTTCGGTGCAGGTCGCGGCAGGCCATCCATGCCCCAGCCGCCTCACTCTGTCCCTCGCGAATGAGCGCGCATTGCCGTTTAGAGAGTTTCTTGAGCGATACGATGCGCATCCGTTCCACACCTGGTATCATGCGCTATATGTCTGATACATTACAAGCCGGAAAAACTCGTTGGACGCATTACCGGATCGCCTACCATTTTGTCTGGATTCCGAAATACCGCCGTCCGGCGCTAGCCGGCGAAACCGAGTCGGCCTGCAAGAAACTCGTCGCCGAGTGTTGCGCGCATTATGGCTTCCGTTTGCTGGCGCTGGAAACCGACCGAGACCACGTACACTGCTTCGTTTCCGCTCCGCCACGCTGGGCTCCGGCAACAATCGTCGGCCTGCTCAAGGGGTACACATCGCGCAGGTTGCGCGAGCGTTTTCCGAAGCTCAAGCGTCTCTGCGGCGGGGATCGGCTCTGGACGCAGGCGTACTATGTGGGCACGGCGGGCGCGGTCTCCGCAGAGGTCATCCGCCGCTACATCCAGGAATGCCAAGGCAAATAGCCGCCCTTCCGGGCGATGGCGCTCTCATCCCTATCCCCTGAAGAGGATGGGCATTCCCGCGCTATTTTGGATAAATTCATCCCTTCTTCGTCTTCTCTTCATCCTCTCCTGCAAGGATCAGGACAGAACTGCGGCCCTCTCGCTCCGACGACCGCCCGATGGACCTGCTTCCCGCGGCAATGCGCCTCCCCGATCCTCTCCCACATCGCGTTCAGGATTTGGGCGAGCCGTGCCAAGTCTGGATCTTCGGAGGGAATTTCGACTCGCCCATGAAGGGCATGGGGACCGATCTTCTCCTCGTCTTCGACGATCAATATGCGCATGGAATGTGCAATCTCGCGTGCTTCGACGCGGCAGCCTACCCCATCCACGGCCCCCTTTTGGGTTTCGTTCGGCGTCCGGGTCAGCGACCCGGAGCAAGGCCAAATCGAAAGAGGATCCAGAGAGAAGCGAGGCAAAGGCAGCTGTCGGCGACATTGAAGCTCGGCCAGTGCCAGGGACCGACGTAGAGATCGATGAAGTCAACGACAAATCCGTGAAGGATCCGGTCGCTGAGATTCCCTGCCGCTCCCGCCGCGAGAAGGGCAGCAATCCCGTTGATCTCCCGTCGCCTCCAATCGAGCCTTCGGCCAATCCAGAAACCAACGAGAAGGAATGCGGCTCCCACTCCGATCCATAACCAGTTCTCTCCCGAGAAAAGTCCAAAGACAATTCCCGTGTTCCGGACGGAAACGAGATTCAGCAGCCCGGGAATCACGGAAATTGTTAGGTGATCGCCGAACCGGAGAATCGATGCCTTCGTCCCCTGGTCGAGAAGAAACAACCCGAGAAAGAGTCCCCAAAAGATAGGTCCCGGCGCTCTCCGGCACGGGGGATCGATCTCTTTTCCCGTGGGATCGCCTTTTTGCTCTCGAGAAGAAACGGAGCCGAGCCCATCGCCCTTCGGGCGAAGGAGCGAAGTCATAAGATACCTTGCCGCTCGAGCTGAGTTAAACGCTCTTCGTTCTTCTCGTCAATGATTTCGCAAATTCGGGGAAGTTCGAGGAGGAGCTCCAGGGAAAGAGGAATCCCGGACGTCGAAAACCCCGTCGTCTCGATGCTCCTTCGAGTCATCCCGAGATAGACCCAGGCAAAGGTCTCTCCTTCCGAGATTCGTAACTGGGGATATTCTTCCCAGAAGAGGTCCGAAGCAGCTCGGATTTCCATCGTCGCCGCTCCCGCTCCCTTCCCACCCGGCAGGGCCTGCTCCACCCTTTCAAATCGGGCAATCCAGTGGGTCACCATCTCCTCGACCCTTTCCCGATCGAGAGGTTCCTCGAAAAGAGCCACGAATCCAGATCGATTAGGCATTGCGCATCGGCATCACGACATAGAGG
The DNA here is from genome assembly GCA_028687155.1 of Methylacidiphilaceae bacterium. Lineage (GTDB taxonomy): Bacteria > Verrucomicrobiota > Verrucomicrobiia > Methylacidiphilales > Methylacidiphilaceae > Methylacidimicrobium. The sequence continues at coordinate 5,450 of JAQUAR010000087.1, forward strand.
AAAGTCTCTTCGTCCTTGAATGTGCAAGGCCCCGAAGCTTCTCCGACCTGAAGAACCAGTTCGTCCACCGTACTTTCCCGCAGCGGATCGATCAGATAGGCGACGTTGAACGCGGCACGAATTTCCTTGCCGCCATAGCGGATCGGAATCGTCTCCTTCGCTTCCCCAATCTCCGCAGAGTTGCAGGAGAGCTCAAGCTCGTTATTTTCAAAGCGCAGTCGGACCGAGACAATCTTTTCTCCTGCAACGATCGAGACTCGCCGCAAGCCGGAGAGGAATGCTTCTCGTGAAATGTAGATCTTTTCCGAGGCACCCTCCGGAATCGCCGCTCGGTAGTTGGGATATTTCCCGTCTACGAGCTTCGACGAAAACAAGACTTCCCCCGACTGCAAAAGGAGGCGGTTCGGCTCGAGCCAGATCGTGACCTTCCTCTCCTCGTCGCCAAGAATCCGCAGGAGTTCCGTGACCGCCCGCGCGGGCACGATCCCCTGGATCTCCTCCTCCGTCCCGTCCGAAACCGGGCTTTCCATCAAGGCTAACCGTTTTCCGTCCGTCGCCACCACGGTGAGGCTTTTCTCTTTCCAGCAGAAGAGAGCCCCATTGAGCACATAGCGCATTTCGTCGTTCGACATGGCATAAGCCGTATGGCGAAGCAGCCCTACCAAAGCAGCCTGCGAAATGCCGAATGAGGGAGAATCGCTCAAAGGGGGAGGAGCCGGGTAATCGGCCGCCGGCAAGCCGAAGAGGCGAAACGAAGAAGAGCCTGCCGTGACCGTACTTTCTTCTTTCTCGTTGCTGGTCAGTGCGAGCTCCTTGGCGCACACTTCCTTGGCGATCGCAAAGAGGCGGCGGGCAGGTAGGGTAGTACGTCCGGCTTCTTTTACTTCCGCATCGATCCGAAGCCGGAGAGTCGTCTGAAGATCGCTCGCAAAAAGCGAAAGTTTCCCCGCCGAATCCGCTTCCAGGAGCACATTGTTTAGAATCGGCAACGTGGTTCGGCCACCGGCAACGCTTTGCGCTAGACCAAGGGCGTCCAAAAAAGAGGTTCGAACAATTTCGCATTGCATGGGCAAGTCTATTGTTAAAGGAGAAAGGATTTCTTCATCTTCATCATCTTCTTGGGTCGCGAAACCGGAGAATAACTCTGTAAATAGGTGAAAGACAACGTCTTGTGTTGAGGAAAAGGGTGTGAATAACTGACTTGCCCGCTGGGGCTTCCGTGATCAACT
>JAQUAR010000088.1 GCA_028687155.1 Methylacidiphilaceae bacterium
CAGGTGACGACAATCCCGGTCGGCAGATGGGTCACGCGCACCGCGGAATCGGTCGTGTTGACCCCCTGCCCTCCGTGACCGCCGGCCCGGAAGACGTCGATCCTCAAATCGGAGGGGGGGATTTCGGTCGCGACCTGCTCGTCGACCTCGGCGACGATGTCGACGGAGGCAAAGCTCGTCTGGCGCTTCCCCTGGGCATTGAACGGAGAGATGCGCACCAGCCGGTGCACCCCTCTCTCTCCCTTCAAATAGCCATAGGCGTAGGCGCCTTCGATCAAAACGGTCGCTGCCTTTACTCCCGCTTCCTCGCCGGCGAGAAGATCGAGAATTTCGAAACGAAAAGCATGCCGTTCCGCATACCGCTGATACATCCGGAGGAGCATGGAGGCCCAATCACAAGCCTCGGTGCCGCCGGCTCCCGCATGGATGCCGAGAATGGCGTTTTTCGCATCGAGCGGGTCGGCCAGGAGCAGGCGCAGCTCCGCCTCGGCAAAGTGGGATTCCGTCTCGGACAATTCGTGGGCAAACTCTGCTTCGAGCGCGGAATCGGGCTGCTCGCCCAGCAGCTCTTCGAGGGCACGTAGATCCGCGACGCGCCGCTCGAGGCTGCCTAAATCCTGCAATCGGGCCCGGATTTCCTTGCTGCGAGCGATCGTCCGTTCTGCCTCTTCCCGGTTCGCCCAGAATCCGGCGGAAGCCATGCGGCCTTCGATCTGCTGACGCTCGGCGAGAAGGTGATCGGCGTCAAAGAAACCTCCGCAGCTCGCGGAGGCGGGCTTCGAAGACAAACCACTGACTAGAGCCATTCTTCTTCTCGTCCATGATCCCAGAATATGCTTCCCTGATCGTGAGTGCAAGGGGCGGGAATGGGGGTCTTCTCCCCCTTTCGGCTTGCGCACGGCAGACGCGAAAGGCTTTCTTGAGTGCGATGGTGACGGCGGAAGAGGCATGGCGCATCCTGGGAAGCTTGGCGAAGCCGATCGGATCCGAACGAGCACCTTTGGCTGGTCTGTCGGGAAGGGTGCTGGCCGAAGAGGTCCGAGCGGAGTCTCCGCTTCCTCCTTTTTCCCGCGCACTGGTCGATGGATATGCCGTGCGTGCCGAAGATCTCCCCGGCACGCTTCTGGTCTGCGGGTCTTCCGAGGCGGGCCGCCCATTTTCCGGGACGCTTCTTCGAAGGCAAGCCGTGCGCATTTTGACGGGTGCGGTGGTTCCGGAGGGAGCCACCCATGTGGTGAGGCAAGAGGAGGTCGAACATTCCGGTGAAAGGATCCGCGTGGGTTCTCCGCTCGCATCTCCCAATATCCAAACCAGGGGAGAGGATGCCAAACCGGGCGACCTTTTGCTGGCTCCGGGGAGTCGGCTCGGCCCGGGCCCGATCGGCCTCCTGGCCAGCTTGGGCAAGAGCGAGGCCTTGGTTTTTCGCCGGCCTCGACTAGCGCATCTCCTTTCCGGGGACGAGTTGGCTCCGGCAGGAGAGTCTCTACCGGTGGGGAAGATCTATGACGTCAACGGTCCAATGATGGCCGCGCTCTGGGATCGGGGAGGCTGGGAGAGGATGGGACAGCGGTGGATCCCGGATCTTCGAGCGGAGATGGAGCGGGCGATCGAGGAGTGGATGCAGAAAGTAGACGTTCTTGTCCTGTCCGGAGGGCTGGGACCAGGCGAGGCCGATTTCGCCTCCGAGGCCTTGGCCGCTCTCGGATGTACCCTGCATTTCCATGGAGTGGGGATTCGGCCGGGGAAGCCCTTCCTTTGTGCCTCCCGGGAGCAAACCCTGATTCTGGGACTTCCCGGCAATCCAGGTGCGCATCTGGCGCTTTTCTGGCTCTTTGTGAAGCCCTTGCTCGATGCGCTCTCCGGGATGCCGTTCGCCGTTCCCTGGCAGACCGGCCGCCTTTCTGTGGATCTCCCCTGCGATCCTCTTCCACGGGAGACCTTCTGGCCGGTGACGGTTGCCTCCGAAGAGGGATTGATCTGGCTTCACCCTTTGCCATGGACCGGCTCGGCTTCCGTTCCCGTTCTGGCGCATACGCAAGGTTTCGCTCGGCTTCCCAAAGGGAGCGGGCGCTTTGCCGCGAAGGAACTTCTTGCCTTTCTTCCCACCACATGAAGGCCGACCCCTCCTCTCCTTCGGACTCCTTTTCCCATTTGGACGATGCCGGGCGGGCCCAGATGGTTCGAGTGACCGGAAAGGCCGACCAGACACGCCGCGCGGTCGCGGAGGGATTCTTGCGGCTGGCTCCGGAAACGGTCGAAAAGCTCCGTAGACAAGCGCTTCCCAAGGGGGATGTTCTTACCGTCGCGCAGGTCGCCGGCATTCTCGGAGCGAAGAAAACGGCGGAACTCATCCCCCTCTGTGATCTCCTGCCGCTCCATCACGTAGAAGTCCGCCTGACGCCCGAACGGGACCAGATTCGGATTGTCGGGGCGGCAGAAACCGTGGGCAAGACCGGTGTCGAAATGGAAGCACTCACGGCGGTGGTGGTGGCGGCCTTGACGCTGTATGACATGTGCAAAGCGGTCGACAAGGGCATGTCGATCGAGGGGGTGCGGCTCCTCAAGAAGGAAAAGGCGTCGGTTGTGGAAAGGACGGCTTCATGAAGGTGGGCCGAATCACGCTGAGCGATCGGGCCCATACCGGCGTCTACGAAGACCAGAGCGGGCCTGAGATCGAGCGACTGGTCGAGGAGATCTTTGCCGATCGGATCGAATTTGTTCGACTGCTCCTCCCGGATGAGGAGAAGCAGATCGTCGAGGCGCTTCTCCATCTCGCCGATCAGGAGGAGTGTGCCTTGGCGCTGACCACCGGGGGGACCGGGCCCTCTCCCCGTGACGTGACTCCGGAGGCGACCCGCCAGGTAGTCCAGAAGGAGCTGCCCGGCTTCGGTGAAATCATGCGCTCCCGCTCGTACGCCAAGGTGCCTACGGCGATTCTTTCCCGGGCGACCGCCGGGATTCGCGGCCGCTGCTTGATCATCAACCTTCCGGGCCGGCCAACCGCCGTCCGGGAATGCTTATCTCTTTTGGGGCCGGCGATTGCCGAGTGCCTGGATCATATTCGAGGCTTCCGCCCGCGACTGCGGGAGCAGCAGTAGCGCTGAACCGCATCATGGCTAAAGCCAGGTGGTTCTAGAGAGAGTGGATCGCTCCTCGTCGGTGATCCGCTTCCCGCTCCGCTCATCCACAACCGTCTTTGGCATCTGGCAAGCGCGCTGCCAGTCCTTGGATTGCCGCATCAAGGCCAGCCGCCGGAGCGCCTCGCCTAAAGCGGCGTTGTAGATCTGGCGAGCGGCGTCGAGGCGCTTGGAGAGGGCAGCCTCATCCGTCGCGGTCGTTCGCAACGGACACTCGGCGATGAAGGAGGGAGTCTTGGCTCGCATCAGACACGCCTCTGGTTCTCAATCTACTGCTTAACCATCGCCAGCGGCGTTCCGCCAACGGTTGCAACGAAATAACTGTTGGTCGACAAAGCCGGCATCCTGCGGCGCAACGCCGGGAAGTCGCGGCGCAGAAGGGCTGACGTCCGTCCCTTGATCAGGCGCACGAGACGATGAATCCCGTACTGAGGATCGCAGCCGACAAGCAGGTGAACGTGATCGGGCATGACCTCCATCTCGATCTGATCGGCATTCTTCTCGGCAAGTAGATCGAGGAGCACCTGCTTCCGCCGCCGTCCGATTGGCTCCAGCAACACCTTCCTCCGGTACTTCGGACACCATACGACATGATATTTGCAGGAAAATACGACGTTTCTGGTGCTGCGATACCGCACCACCAATGTTTATACACCTGTTTTGCTGCCTTGCAATCCTACGCCGCTCACCCCATGGCTAAAGCCAGGGGCTTGCGCGGCGGTTTTCGGTCATCTCACGAAACCCAAAAATCGCAGGCTTAGCGTACGATGGTTTCTCTTTTTTCGTAGCGCCTCTCAGATAGATGGGCAGTGACGGATGCGGGCGAGGATCATGGCGATGGGGAAGCGTCCCACGGGTTCAAGAGCGGCACGCCGGTCGGCGCGAAATCGGTAACGTTGCGGGTCACGACGGTCATGCCATGCTCCAGGGCGGTCGCTGCGATGAACGCATCACGCTCGGGGAGCGGGTCCGGCACATGAAGGGGTGCGCAGCGAAGTGCCACGGCCGTATCGACCGGCAAGGTCCGATCCGCGAATTCAGGCTGGATGTGATGATCCATCCAGGCGCGAAGCCTGGCCCCTTGAGAGGGATCGCGCCGCTCGATCCGGAGGATGCCGAGTTCGATCTCCATGAGGGTAACGGCTGAGATGTAGAACTTCGCGGAGTCCACGCTGGACAGCCAAGCGACGACATGAGCGTCGGCCTTGCCGTCGCCAGCCTTGCGCAACTCGGAAATGACGTTGGTATCGAGTAGGAACATTACGAGAAATCGGCCGGGCGGGCGAGTTTCCGCGAGCGAGGCGGATCAAACTCAATGTCCGCAAGTCCTGGCATGGACAGGGCATCCACGATACTCCGGCGCTTGCCCGTGATGCGCTGGTATTCCTCGATGCTGAGCAGGACATGGGCGGGCCTGCCCCGGTTGGTGATGAACACCGGCCCTTTGGAAGCGGCTTTTTTGGCCCGGCTGGTATCCTGATTGAACTCCCTGCTGGATATGGTGGTGGCGGTCATGGGCGGCACTCCTGGTTGCCAGGGCAAATCGATTGTGTATAAACGTTACTACAATAAGTCTTCTCTCGTCAATGCCTCTTTGCTTCCGTGGCTGCGGAGAGTGGGACAGCCTCCCCTCCCTAAAGGAAGAGGGCTGCTGGATCTTTGACCGCCACCAGGAAACGGTGCGGATGTTCTGGTTCGCCGAAAACGCGGAGGAGCCGGTTGCGGTCCGAAGCTTCGACGACGCGATGACGACTCCGTTCCTGCCTGGATTCGTTCTGGAGATGCCGAGGATCCGGCAGGCCCTGGCGCGGGCTGCGGTTCAGCGAACGACGGCTATACGGAATCTTTGAACTCGATGGTCAATGACGGCTTCTGGCCGGTCCGACCGATAGTCGACCATGGCGCGAACGGCCGGTGTCGACAGCTTCGCATGCCAATAATCCGTTTCCTGCGGTCTACCCGACTGAGCATGATCCGGTACTCCATTCTGTCCGCCTCCGAGCGAAACACATCAAGCTCAACGGCAACAAAATCTGGCGGCAGAACAATCAGGTCGAGTAAGGTAATTTCCGGCTGGTGCGAGTGCCTGGCGTTGGCTTGAACGTGCGGTTTTGTCCGCGTCGTAAGCTGACCCCAAGTAGCGGGGGATCGAGAATCCCAGCCGGACGAGTCGGGGGGCACCACGGAGGAGATGGGAATGAAGGCGATTCGTGTTTCTCACTTTGGAGAGCCCGAGGTGATGAGGGTCGAAGAGGTGCCCGATCCGGAGCCGGGTCCAGGTCAGCTTCTTGTCCGCGTCAAGGCTGCTGGCGTGAACCCGCTCGACACCTACATCCGTTCCGGCCGCTTCGGCGCGCTTCCCGATCTACCCTATACTCCCGGAGAGGATGCTGCGGGCGTGGTCGAAAGAGTCGGAGAAGCGGTCTCCCATCGGAAGCCGGGGGATCGGGTTTATCTTGGGGGCAGCCTCACCGGGACCTACGCCGAACTGGCCCTGTGCGAGGAGAAGCAGACTGGACTGCTTCCCGAATCGATTTCTTTCGCGCAGGGTGCGGGAATCTTCATTCCGTACGCAACGGCCTACCGCGCTCTCTTCCAAAAGGCGAGGGCGCTGGCCTCCGAGTCTGTCTTCATTCACGGAGGGAGCGGTGCGGTGGGCATCGCCGCGATTCAATGGGCCACCGCGGCCGGCTGCCGTGTCGCTGCCTCCGCGGGGACGGAGGAAGGCCGCAGGCTCGCAAGGGAACAGGGGGTCGAACTGGTCGTCGACCACCATTCGGAAACGCATGGAGAGGAGGTGAGGGCGTGGACGAAAGGGGAAGGGGTCGCCGTTCTCTTGGAAATGCTCGCCAACGTCAACCTTGGCCGCGATCTCGATCTCCTAGCGGTTGAAGGGCGGGCGGTCGTGATCGGCTCCCGTGGCTCGGTCGAAATCGATCCCCGCGCCCTCCTCTCCCGCGAGTCATGCCTCTTGGGGGTTTCCGTCTTTCGCGCATCGGAGAAGGAGAGGACGAGTCTTTGCGCCGCGCTCGAGGCGGGCCTGGCGAACGGCACGCTTCGCCCGATCGTGAGGGAAGAGTTCCCGCTGGAGCAGGCGCCTTTGGCTCATCGCCGCGTTTTGGAATCGGGGGCCCTGGGGAAGATCGTCTTGATTCCCTGAAGGGGATCAGATCGCCGAGATCAGTTCGTTGAGGATCTTCTTGGCGTCGCCGAAGACCATCATCGTCTTGGAGAGATAGAAAAGATCGTTGTCCACGCCGGAGAAACCGGTGGCGAGGCTCCGCTTGATGAAGAGGATCGTCTTGGCCTTGTCGACTTCCAAGATGGGCATTCCATAGAGGGGAGATTCCGGACGGGTGCGGGCCGCCGGATTGGTGATGTCGTTGGCGCCGACGACGATCACCACGTCGGTTTCGGGAAAGAGCGGATTGATCTGTTCCATCTCGACGAGCTGGTCGTACGAGACGTCCGCTTCCGCGAGCAGCACGTTCATGTGTCCCGGCATTCGGCCGGCCACCGGGTGGATCCCGAACTT
>JAQUAR010000089.1:0-5359 GCA_028687155.1 Methylacidiphilaceae bacterium
AATCGCGTCCCCCCGAGGAACTCCTTGGGTCGGAAACTGCTCCGGGAGCTCAGCTGGAGAGGCGGGAAATCTGTGAGCGGGTCCGCGCGGCGGTCCTTTTGCTGCCTGAACCGCTCAAGGAAACCTTGATTCTTTTCGAGTACGAGGATCTCTCCTACGAAGAGATTGCGCAGGTTCTCGGCTGCTCCCGCAAAATCGTGGAGATGCGCCTCTACCGAGCGCGGAAAAGCTTGCGAAAGGCGCTTGCCCGCAAACAGCTCCTCTGAGTCTGCCCGTCTCACAAAGTTCGCACCCGCGGCGTAACAGGGACTTTTTGCTTGACGGGGGAGATCCCCTTTGCGAGCGTTGTAATGTCAAGCTGAGCGCCTCTCTTCAACCTCCATGCAAAGGCTCTTATGAGTGAAAAATTGTCGATCGTCCTCTTCTCCGGCACAGTAGATAAGCTCATGGCGGCTTCGATCATCGCCTCAGGCGCTGCCGCCATGCAGAAGGAAGTGACCATCTTTGCCACCTTTTACGGTCTCTTCGCGCTCCGCAAGGGGGATTGGAAGCAGAACCGGCGCATCAGCAAAGACTTCGAGGACTATGGGGCCCAGTTTCTTCAAGTTTTGGAGGCCAAAAAAGCGCCCAACTGGCTTGAGACCCTCCAGAGCGCCATGGACATCGGCAACGTCAAGGTGAAAGCCTGCGGGCTCACGATGGATCTCCTCTCTATCAAGCTCGAGGATCTCGAGCCGATCGTGAGCGAGATCGTGGGGGTCGCCCATTTCATCGAAGAAGCGTCCGACGGGCAGATCATTTTTCTCTAGAAAAACCAGCCGGTCTCGGATCGGTGTCAACACGGAGACAAAGGGAGAACGTATGGAAGGGATAAAGATCACTAAAGAGAGCGATGCGCGAGGGAGCTTTTGTCCAGGACCGCTCATGGAGATGATTCGCTTGGTGCGCTCGGCGAACGTCGGCGACGTCGTCGCGGTTATTTCCGGCGACGAGGGAAGTAAAAAAGACATTCCCGCTTGGATCAACAAGGCCCGCTACGAACTGGTCGGAATGGAAGAGGCAGCCCCCGGAGGGACTCGAATCATCTGCCGTAAGAACCATTAGGCGGCAAGGTTACTTGCCAATCACTAAGCGATCGGCTCCTCAAGAGAAAGAAAGGAGCGTCATGAAGAAAATTCTGATCCTCGGAGGCGGAACCGGAGGAACCATCGTGGCCAACCGGCTGGCCCACCGCTTGCGGCCCGAAGATGCCTCGATCGAAGTCGTCAGCGACTCTCCTCTCCACTACTACCAGCCGGCGCAGCTCTACATCCCCTTCGGCGAGGAGGATCCGAGAAAGATCGCGCGCTCCGAGCGCAAGTTGCTCAACCCGAAAGTTCACTTACGGACCGAGACGGTTTCCGAATGGCTTCCCGACAAGCAGGCGCTCCGTACCGCCAAAGGAGAAACTCTTTCCTACGACTACCTGGTCATTGCCACCGGCTCCGTTCCCTGCCCGGAAGCCGTGGAGGGATTTGTCGCCGGCGCGGATCATTTCTATACGCCCGAGGCGGCCTATCGTCTCTACCATAAGCTTAGCGAGTTCGAAGGAGGACGCCTCGTCGTGGGAGTGGGCGGCATCCCTTATAAGTGCCCCGTGGCGCCCCTCGAGTTCACCCTTCTTGCCGAAGCCTTTCTCACCCACAAGGGGATCCGCTCCCATACCGAGATCGTCTACACCTTTCCCTTGAACGACGTCTTCCAGATCCCCAGCGTCGTCCCCGTGGTTCGGGCTCTTTTCGAGCGCCGTTCCATCCGCGCGGAAACTTTTTTCAACCTCGAGTCCGTCGATGCGGAAAAGAAAGTGGTCAAGAGCCTAGAAGGGACCGAGCTTCCTTTCGACATCCTGGTAATGACCCCGCCGCATAAGGGAGCGCCCTTCCTTCGAGGACACCCGATGGCGGACAACGACGGATGGGTGAAGACCGATCGCACTACGCTCCGCGTGAACGGACTGCCCAATGTCTGGGCGCTCGGCGATACGACCGACTTGCCCATCAGCAAAGCCGGAAGCACGGCCCATTTCGAGGCACCGGTGGTCGTCGAGCAGATCGAGGCCGCGATTACTCGGCAAGAGCCCCCACCCGGGAAAGCAACCTATAATGGGCACGTCACCTGCTTTATCGACGCAGGATACGGGAAGGCAACCATTCTGGATTTCGACTACGCTCATCCGCCGGCGGTGAATGAACCGGATGAATTTCGTCATCTTCAGAAGATCGCGTTCAACAAGCTCTATTGGTATCTGGTTCCGACGGCTGTCATCTGACCGGCTCGGCTCGGCGGCCGGGGGAAAGAGGGGGGCGATCGCTTTCCGGCGATCCTCTTCTTTTACCGGATCGCGCGCAGCGTCACCATCGCTCCGACGAAGATCAACCAGACCAGTAGAAAGATTCGGGCGGGCTTCTTGGGAATGATGGTGCAGGCATAGGAGCCTCCGATGGCTCCCAATACTCCGCCTCCCACCATGGCGGAAACGAGGTGAGCATCGCTCATCCCCTGATGGGCATGGATAACCCCTCCAACCAGAGAAAGAATCATGCCGAAGGCAATGTCCGTCCCCACGACCTCGCTCGGCGCGAGCTTGGTCAGAGTTAGGAGAAGGAGGCTCCCCAAGGCTCCACCCCCGGCGGAAAAGGAGCCAACCTCCAATCCGATCAAGAGGGAAAAAAGGGGCAGCCAGCGCAAATAGCGGTGGAGATGGAGGCGATGATCGGTCAGGGCAAGCCAGAGGTTGAGTAGGGAGGAGAGGACGACCGTCAGTCCGATCGCGAGCAGGATGAATGAGCCGAGATGGCCTTTGCGCGAAACGTGGGCGATCAGAAAGGAACCGGCCACGACACCGGGAATTCCCCCAAGGGAGAGAAGGAGCAGAATCCGCTTGTTGATCTCCCTTTTGAAAAAGTAGATGAGGGCGCTCGGGATCTTGATCAACGCCGAGAACCCCAAGGCGACGCCGACCGCGACCGCCGGCTCGATCCCGAAGAAGAGGAGAATCGGAACCGTCAGGGTACCCCCTCCGACTCCGGTCAACCCGATGAGAAAGGCGATGCAAAAGCCGAGAAGATAAAATTTTGTCACGCCGCTTGTCTCGTCTTTCTACAGTTCTTCAGCAGACTCATTCAACGCCTTGCCGCCGCCATAGGCCTTTCGGCCCCCTGCGGCAATCGGAGCCGCGTGCGGGAAAGGACAGCATATGGGGAGCCGATCGTCGAGATCGGGAAAGCCCGTTGGGCCTCTTGGGGCTCTGCGGCCCTCGGCTCAAGACCGAGCCTGTTTCGCGGTCGAACCAAGCTCCGGTCTCGCCTCGGAAGGCTCGTCTCCCCTTGGCAGGCCGCGGCCTCGCCAGAGGAAGTAGAGGATCGGGTAGATGAGCAATTCGAGCACTCCCGAGGTCACGATTCCGCCGACCATGGGAGCGGCGATCCGTTTCATGACGTCCGCCCCGGTCTCCTGGCTCCAGAGAATCGGGAGAAGACCGAAGAGAATCGCGCAGATGGTCATCATCTTCGGGCGGATTCTGCCGAGAGCGCCCTCCTCGATCGCCGCACGCAGATCGGCGCGAGACCGCATTCGTCCCTCGCGACTCCGTTCGTCATAGGCGTGGTCCAAATAGAGGAGCATGATCACGCCGGTCTCCGCGTCGAGACCGGCCAGCGCGATCAGTCCTACGGCCACCGCCACGCTCAGGTTGTAGCCGAGCCAGTAGAGGAGCCAAAAGGCACCTACCAGGGAAAAGGGCACGGCGAGCAACACCAGGAAGGTTCGACCCACTGACCGCGTGTTCAGATGCAACAAAACAAAAATAATCACCAAGGTGAGCGGGATCAGGAGAAGAAGGCGCTGCTTCGCGCGAAGGAAAGATTCATAGGAACCGGCCCACTCGACGTAGTATCCGGGAGGGAAAGCGACATTGCGGGCGATCTCCGCGCCGGCCTTTCGAACATAGCCGACGAGATCCTTGGCCGTGCTATCGACAAAGACAAAGCCGACGAGCTGGGCGTTCTCGCTCCGAACCTCGGGAGGGCCGAAGGTAAAATGGATATCCGCCAACTCTCCCAAAGGAACCTGAACGCCCGCGATCGGGCCTGGAGGCGAACCCTGCGGCGAGGCTGAGAGGGAAACAGCCCCCGGAGCCTCTCCCAAGAGGATCCGAGAGAGCGCAAGCGGGTCCTGCCGAAAGTCTCGATTATATCGGACACTCACGGGATATCGTTCCCGGCCCTCCACCGTGACGGTTACGGTGTTCCCGCCGATGGCTCCCTCGATCGCTTGGTTGACATCCTCGACCGTGAATCCGTAACGGGCCAACGCCTCGCGGCGAACCTGGATATCAAGGTATCGGCCCCCTTCCACCCGCTCCGCGAAGACGCTCCGGGTATCGGGAAACCCGGAAAGGGTGCGCTCGATCTTCTCCCCTAAATCGCGGATGACGTTGAGGTCTGAACCAAAGATCTTGATCCCCAAGTTCGAACGGAATCCCGTCGTCAGCATCTCCGTGCGGGTCTGGATCGGCATCCAGAAGATGTTGGCCACTCCCGGGAACTGGAGCTGCCGATTCAGCTCCGCGACGAGCTTGTCCCAAGACATCCCTTTGCGCCATTGGCTTTCCGGGCGGAAGGTCACCACCGTTTCGGTCATCGAGAGGGGGGCGGGGTCGGTCGCCGTGTCCGCCTGCCCCACCTTCCCGAAGACGGTAGCGACCTCGGGCATCCGGGCGATGATCCGGTCCTGCGTCTGGAGGATCCGGGCGGCCTCCGCAATCGCCACTCCGGGCACCGCGGTCGGCATATAGAGCAGGGTTCCCTCGCCCAGCGGCGGCATGAACTCCGCGCCCAGACGGGCAATCGGATAGAGAGTCGAGGCCAGCAGCGCGAGCGCGAGGAGAAGCACCGGAATGCGATAGCGGAGGACGAGCCGGAGGACCGGATCGTAGAAGGCAAGCAGCAGCCGGTTGAGCGGGTTGCGCCTTTCCGGAACGATCCGCCCCCGAATGAACCAGAGCATCAGCACGGGAACCAGGGTCACCGAGAGCAGGGCCGCGAAAAACATCGCGAAGGTCTTGGTGAAGGCCAGCGGACGAAAGAGACGGCCTTCCTGAGCCTCGAGAGCAAAGACGGGAACAAAAGAAACGGTGATTACGAGGAGCGAGAAGAAGAGAGGACGGCCCACCATCTTGGCGGCGGAAAGCAGCACTTGGAGCCGCTCCTCCCCGCGTGGATCCTGCCCGCTCTTTTCCCGGGCCTCCTCCAACTGCTTGTGGGCATTTTCCACCATGATGACGGCTCCATCGACCATGGCCCCGATCGCGATGGCGATT
>JAQUAR010000089.1:5369-6594 GCA_028687155.1 Methylacidiphilaceae bacterium
AGGGATGAAAGAGAGGATGATCGCCGCAGGAAGAAGCAGAATCGCCACCAGGGCGCTGCGGATGTGCCAAAGGAAGAGAATGCAGACTAGGCTGACCACCAGACTCTCCTCGATCAACTTCTCCCAGAGGGTGCGAATCGATCGATGGATGAGCTCCGAACGGTCGTAGGTGGGGACCAGTCGGACTCCGGAAGGGAAAGACCCCTCGAGGGTCTTGAGCTTCTTCTTGATTCCGTCGATCACCCGCAGGGCATTTTCGCCGTAACGCATCACGACGATTCCCCCGACCGTTTCCCCCTTCCCGCCGAACTCCACTAGCCCTTGCCGCAAGTCTCCCCCAAGAGTGAGGCTCCCCAGTTGGCGGACCAGGATCGGAAAGCCCTGCGGGTCGGTGCGCACGACCGCGTTTCCCACGTCCGCAAGGGATTGAAAGTAGCCCCGCCCGCGGATGTAATACTCCATGGTCGAGACCTCGAAGCTCTTTCCGCTCACATCGCGGTTGCCCTTACGGACCGCCTCGACGACCTCGGAGAAGCGGACGCCATAGGCTACAAGCTTGTCGGGATCGAGATTGACTTGATATTGACGAACGTAGCCGCCCACGCTCGCTACCTCCGAAACGCCGTGGACGGACGCCAGGGCATAGCGGAGCGTCCAGTCTTGGAAAGAGCGAAGCTCGGCCAGGTCGTGGCTTCCCGACTCATCGACGAGCGCGTATTCAAAGACCCAGCCGACGCCCGTCGCATCCGGCCCCAAGGTCGGGCTGACCCCTTCCGGCAGTCGGCCGCGAACCGAATTCAAGTACTCGAGCACGCGCGACCGGGCCCAATAGATGTCCGTGCCATCCTCGAAGACAACGTAGACGAACGACTTCCCAAAGATCGACTCTCCGCGGACAAACTTCACCTTCGGTGCCGAGAGGAAGAGGGTGGAGATCGGATAGGTGATCTGATCCTCCACGAGCGTGGGACTCCGCCCCGTCCACTCCGTATAGACGATCACCTGAGCGTCGGAGAGATCCGGAACGGCATCCAAGGGGGAGCTGCGCAAGGCCACGATTCCCCACGTGAGGCCAAAGGCGACCAGCACACTCACCAAGAACGGATTGCGGCCGCTCCACTCGATGAGGCGCTCCAACATGGCTACATCCCAGGCATTCCGGGCATCCCGTGTTGGTGATGCGGGTGAGAAGGGCCCGCCGGCGGAGGAGGGGAACGGCCAGGGC
>JAQUAR010000090.1 GCA_028687155.1 Methylacidiphilaceae bacterium
GTCATCATCCCGACGGGGGATGAGGAGAGCAAACAGGTCTTCGCCTATCAGCCGGTCAAGGGGGCGGCGATGGAGGGGCTCTTCCACAGCGAGAAGGGAGCCCCCTTGATCCTGGTCGGCCAGCCCAACATGGAAAGCGAGTCTCTGGACAACCCGATCTATCTGCCCGACATGCTCAGTATCTTGACCTACCGGCGCTTTACGGCCGAAGTCCAGGGTCTCGACTCCTTTCCAAAGTCCGATTGGCCCGACAACATCCCCTTGGTCTACTATGCCTATCATATCATGGTCGGCCTCGGGACCATCTTCGCGGCCACCATGCTGACGGCAGCCCTCTTTTTATGGAGAAGACGACTCTTTGAGATGCGCTGGCTCCTCTGGACGATCTTCCTGCTCTTCCCCTTTCCCTATATTGCGAACACCGCCGGCTGGGTGACGACCGAGGCGGGAAGACAGCCCTGGGTCGTCTACGGGCTCCTCAAAACGGCGGAAGGGACCTCGCCCAACGTTCACGCGGGCAATGCGATCTTCACTTTCCTGGGATTCCTGGGGCTCTATCTGCTGCTAGGGATCCTCTTCCTCTTTCTGGTAGGCCGGCGGGTGTTACGGGGACCGGAGTCGGCGGCTATGGCGGAAAGCGACCAAGGGGAATAGCGGAGGCAAAGGGGGAAGATGGCGACGATCTGGTTCGTTCTGCTCGTGATCCTGCTCGGAGGCTTCGTCGTCCTAGACGGGTTCGACTTTGGGGCGGGGATTCTCTTGCCCTGGATCTCCAAGGAGGAGCAGGAGAGACGGACCCTGATTGAGTCGATCGGCCCGGTCTGGGACGGGAACGAGGTCTGGCTCGTGGCCGGTGGGGGGCTCCTCTTCTTCGCCTTCCCGAAAGCCTATGCCTGCGCCCTGAGCGGATTCTACCTGCCGGTCATGATTTTTCTCTGGGTGTTGATCCTTCGCGGTATCTCCCTCGAGATCCGCTCTCAGCTCCCCAGCACTCTCTGGCGAAACTTTTGGGATAGCCTCTTTTTTCTTTCGAGCCTGCTTGCCGCGGCGATCCTCGGGGGTCTCCTCGGCAACCTCGTGAGCGGGGTGCCGATCAATTCCGCAGGCAACTTCTTCCTGCCGCTCTGGACCTATTTTCTTCCTGGCAGCCACCACGGGGTCCTCGACATGGCCACCTTGCTTTTCAGCCTGTTGGCGATCGTCAGCCTGGCCGCTCACGGAGCCTCCTACCTAATCTGGAAAACGGAAGGCTCCCTCCAGGAAAGGGCCAAACGCGCCTTCCGCCGACTCTTGTTCTTGGAAGCACTCTT
The DNA here is from genome assembly GCA_028687155.1 of Methylacidiphilaceae bacterium. GTDB lineage: Bacteria > Verrucomicrobiota > Verrucomicrobiia > Methylacidiphilales > Methylacidiphilaceae > Methylacidimicrobium. The sequence continues at coordinate 1,311 of JAQUAR010000090.1, forward strand.
TGTCCTGCTCACCCTCCTCGTCGTCGTCTTGCTCCAACCCCAACTCCTCCGCCGGTATCGGGAAGTGCCATGGGCACTCCTCTTCCCCGGCCTTGCCCTGCTGTCCTGGGCGGGGAAGAGGAGTGCCTTCCAGAAAGGCAAGGAGTGGCTCTGCTTTGTCTTTTCTTCGCTCTTTCTCCTTACCTCCCTGGTCTCGACCGCCTTTGGGCTCTATCCCAACCTGCTACTCTCCTCGCTCGATCCTTCCTCGAGCCTGACGGTCGCCAACTCCGGAGCGGCGCCGAAGGCTCTCGCCGCCGGATTAAGCTGGTTTGCGGTGGGATTTGCCCTGATCGTCCTGTACACCCTCATGGTCTACCGGTCCTTTTGGGGCAAGGTACGGGGTCGTGCGCACGAATATTGAGAAGGGGAGAAGCTGGCACGGAGCATCCCGGCACCAGAGCCCACGGATTGAGCAGGACCGCAGCGAACGGGCGCCCGCGCGCACGATCAAAACTAAGCGACCGAAAACTAAGTAAACCGGATGTCGAGCGTTCGCAGGTAGGTGTGGAGGCCGGCATCCTGGATCGGCAGGATGTAGGCCTCCTCATCTGACTCATTGACATGCTCGTGCCAGTAGCCCGATGGGGTGACGAACGCCGAGCCCGAGATCCAGTCGATCCGCGTGGCGTCTCGAATCGATCCATCGGCACCGAGCTCGCGGCCAACCCGCGTGTAGACCCCAGGTCTTCCTTCGACCACGAAATCGAGGGCGACCGACTGGTGGCGGTGAGGTTTTTGCCGACTACCCGGAACGATGATCCCGAACATCGCCCACAAGGAGTGGGTTGCTGTCATCGTCTGGCAGAACTTCCGATTCGCCAAAAGAATACTGACGCGACTTCTCGTTCCCGCTTCCGGCTCCGCCTTCACCTTTTCCACCGCCTTCCGGATCGTTTCGCTCCGGAAAAGAAAGGGAGCAAACTGGCTCTCCTTCTTGGAGACCCCCAAATAGGAGAGTAGAGGGCTGTCGTTCACTGCGTAGAAGAGCGTATCCTGCTCCGCACGATGGAGAGCTTCGACGCCAGGCAGGACAAAGATGTCTCCCTGCCTCCACGCCAGCGCTCCCCATTCGGTTTCGGTGTAGCCGGAGCCCCCAACCACATAAAAGAGCTCGCTGGTCGCTTGAGGGGAGCTTCTCAGAGAGTCTCCGCGGCGGAGATTCATGAACTGGGCGAGCAAGCTCGGGCTGGTGGCCGGATAGACTGTCTTCAACTCGCGGGAGAGATCTAAGGGAACGAGGCGGGTCTCCCCGGAAGCGTAGAGGTCGGGAAGAAACTGCCTCACGGGAAGCTGTGGCGTCGCCCCCGATCCGATCGGATCCGCTGCCTTGCTATACTCGAAGAGAGCAGCGTCTTTTTCCAGGATGTCCTCTCCGAGCAGTTCCAGGTGAAGCTCTGCGTTCATCGCGCTTTTGCTGACAGATTACTTCAAAACGGGCTGCTGGCGTTACGCAATCTCTCTCTGTGCCTTCCGGTTTGCTTCTCCTTTTAAAAGAGACACGCCCTCGGCTTCCATATCAAGTAAATCCAACCAGTCACAACAAAACCCGGGTTTTCGAAAACAGATATGGCCTCTGTGCACAAGATTGGGGCAAGAGGCGGTTCTGCCGAAATTAGGGGGGAGAAGCGCAGGCCAGGGTCCGTGGCCGAGTCCGAGCTCCGAGTGGGCTGGACGAGCTCCCGGATTGGGTTAGCCTCTGGCATGGCACAGCATATTCTTTCATCGGCTTCCCGAATGCTCGGCTTCTCTTTTATCACCTTAGGCTTAATCCAGGGATTCTGGAAGACGGGATCCGTCCGCTCTCTCATGGAAGACGTCGTTGGATTCACCATTCTTGCCTTCCTGGGTTCAACGGTGGCTTCCTACTTGGCTTTGCGTTCGGGTAAGGAGGGCGGCTTTTGGGGGCGGGCAGCGGACTGGCTCTTTCTTCTTGGTCTGGCTTGCACCGCGGGTGAGACCGTGGTTCTGGTGGTCTCGATCACCTAGCGGCCACTCTCCCACGATCCAGAAAGAGACGGGTTTGCCACTAGGGAAACCTCCCGAAGGTCTCCTTTGCGCCTTGCCCGCGGCTAGCTCGGGCTTGCGAGCTGCTTCTGCTCTTAGGGGCGAGATCCCGAGGAACGTCCCGGACCTCACAAAGGTCTTGACGGGCATGGCATCTTTTAGAGGATTGCAGGCCAGGGCAGGCCAGCCGAGCCCCAAGCGGGCTGGATGGCCTCCCGGAATCGGTTACTGGTCAGCTTCTGGCATGGTACAGCACATCCTTTCATCGGCTTCCCGAATGCTCGGCTTCTCTTTTGTCACCTTGCATCTAATCCGGGGGTTGTGGAAGATTGGATCCGCCCGCTCTCTCATGGAAGACGTCGTTGGATTGACCATTCTGTTCTTCCTGGCCGCAACGGTGGCAGCCTACCTGGCCTTGCGTTCGGGTAAGGATGGCGGCTTTTGGGAGCGGGCGGCGGACTGGCTCTTTCTTCTCGGTCTGGCTTGCACCGCGGGTGAGACCGTGGTTCTGGTGGTCTTGATCACCTAACCGCTTCTCTGTCCCGGACCTCAAAGGAACCGTTTTGCCAATCGGAATAGGGAAACCTCCCGAAGGTCTCCTTTGCGCCTTGCCCGCGGCTAGCTCGGGCTTGCGAGCTGCTTCTGCTCCTCGGGCGAAGTCCCGCCGAATGCTCCAGACTTCACAAGAATCTTGACGATCATGGCATCTTCGCTAGCTTGAGAGGACAGATGGGGATGGGGTTCCCCCGAGACCGCCATTTAGGCTGATAACTCCTACCACGCGGCAAACGCGAGAAGGAGGAGTGGTGTATCCAGAGGAGCCGGCGGTTTTAACGTCTTTTGTTCGCTCTTCTTCCTGGATCACGGCGGGCCTGACGGAAGGGGTGCCGCCTATCCCAATCGACCAAGGGACTCCGCCCCCTCGATCGGAGCGCTCATGACGGGCATTTGGGCGCTTGCCGCGCTCTGGTTCGGACTCGCCCTCCTTGCGAGCCTTGCTTCGAGCTGGTTTCGCATTTCCACCGCCTTGTCCGAAATCGTCGTTGGAATGGTCGCCTCCGTCGTCTTCACGACCATGATCGGGCCGGACGTCCTTCGCACCGACGAGCCTTGGGTCAAAGTTCTCGCCGGCATCGGCGCCATCCTCCTGACCTTTCTCGCCGGAGCCGAACTCGATCCCCAGGTGTTCCGACAGAAATGGAAAGAAGCCGTGGCGGTTGGCCTGGCGAGCTTCTTCCTGCCATCGATTGGGTGCGCCGCCGCTGGTCATTACCTGCTTGGCTGGGATTGGATGCCGAGCGTCCTTGCCGGAATTGCCCTCGCGGCGACTTCCGTGGCGGTCGTCTATACGGTGATGTTAGAGTTTGGCTTCAATCGAACTGACTATGGAAAGACGATTCTTGCCGCCTGTTTCATCACGGATCTCGGCACTGTCATTGCACTCAGCCTGATCTTCTCCCCCTTCACGAGCAAGACGCTGATCCTCGTGGTCTCCGTGACGGCGACATTCGTGGGCCTTCCGTGGCTCACGCCTCGTCTCTTCCGGCGGTACGGAGGGCGAGCATCCGAACTCGAGACAAAGTTTCTGCTCCTGGGCCTGCTGGGGATGGGGTCGCTCGCCACTTGGGCTGGGAGTGAAGCGGTCCTGCCGGCCTATCTAATCGGAATGGCGCTCGCGGGGAGCGTTGGTCGCGATCATGCCCTGATCCGGCGTTTGCGGACGGTCACGGTCGGCCTTTTGACTCCCTTTTACTTTATGCGTGCGGGCTATCTAGTCTCGATTCCCGCCGTGATTGCCGCACCGGCCGGGGTGCTTTTCTTTCTCGTTGTCGAAACCCTCACGAAGATTGGCAGCGTCTACCCGGTCGCGAAGTACCATGGATCGACGCACAAGGAGGCCATGTACACCACTCTCTTGATGTCCTCGGGGCTCACCTTTGGGACGATCGCGTCGCTCTTCGGCCTCTCCCATGGGATCATCGAAAAGAGTCAATATTCCACCCTGGTGGCGGCGATCGTCGGAACTGCGATCCTTCCGACGGTGGTCGCCAATCTTTTTTTTCTGCCGCGCCATCTGCTGCCGAAGGAGAAACCGGAGGATCTGCTCGGCAAAGGGGCGGGGATGCAGGGGCCTGCCCAGAGCGGAGAGCGGAGCTAGCGATCGGGCTTCGCATGATCACATTCTAGAAAATCGCCGTTCGTTGCTGATCGGGCGTGCGATGCTGCGGGAGGTTGTGGCAAGCGGGAAACCCAAGGTAAAGGTGTGAGAATCACCTTGCACAAGAATGCGACGACTACGCCGGGAAACCGTATCGCAGATGGGGGAAAGGGGGGCCAGATGTTCCTAAGCCCTTCTCATCCAGCATTAAATCGGTTGCGAAGGGCGGATCCGGTCCGCTAGCATCCTCCGATGCGCCGCACCTTTCTGGCTTTCGTCTCTCTTCTGACCTTGGGCTTTTCGGCTCTCGCCCAGCCCCCCATCCTGCCCGATCCCAAGCTGACCCCGGGGGATACATTTCCGGTCTCCCGAGCCGACGTCTGCGTGCCGGGTTACTCCAAGAAGGTCCGGGACGTCCCCATCGCTCTCAAGCGGGAAGCCCTGCGACGCTACGGGGTTCCTTTGGGAGACCGTCGGGATTATGAGATCGACCACCTGATTCCTCTTGCCTTGGGAGGCTCCAATTCGATTCGCAACCTGTGGCCGCAATCGCGAAAGACCTCTCCTTGGAATGCCGAACAAAAAGATTTCTTGGAAGATCGGCTCCACAAGCTGGTCTGCTCCGGGAAGGTCGACTTGGCGGAAGCCCAAAAGGCGATTGCGACCAACTGGATCGACGCCTACCGAAAGTATATTGGGCAGGGAGGCGGAACGCCCAAGGGGGAAGGGAGGGAGGGCGTGCGATCGGCAGCCCCGGCGAGCCAAGGCTCGCTCGTCTGGGTGAACAGCCGCTCCGGCGCCTACTGGAAACCCGGTTCTTCCTTTTATGGGAAAACCAAACAGGGGCAATATATGAGTGAGCAGGAGGCCAGGGCAAAAGGCTTCCACCCGGCGCACGGCACCGGGGAATAGCGAAGAGAAACCAGCGAGACAACTATGGCGCTCAATCGAAAACTCAGTTCCATCCTTCAAAAACGGGAACTCGCCAAAAGCGAAACCACTCCCGGTCAGCTCTCCCTTTCCTTTACGG
>JAQUAR010000091.1 GCA_028687155.1 Methylacidiphilaceae bacterium
GGAAGGGTCCTGGCCGCCCAGATCGGGGCGCGGGAAATTACCTTTGCGGCCGTGGCGGCCACGGTGGCGATCCTGGCCATCTTCCTGCCCGTCGCCTTCATGCGCGGGATCGTCGGCAAGTACTTCTACCAGTTCGGGGTGACGATCACGGCAGCCGTCGCTCTTTCGCTGCTCGAGGCGATTACTCTTACGCCGATGCGCTGCTCCCAGCTGCTTGAGGATCCGAATCGTCGCCGAGGGCTGGCGTGGATCATGGACCGGATCTTCCATGGACTCTCGCGGGTCTACCGGTTCTTCTTGCGCATCTGTGTCGATCACCCCTGGCTGGTCCTCCTCGCGGCTACGATCCTCTTTGCGTTCTCCTTGCGCTTTTTGGCGCTGCTGCCCAAGGAGCTGATCCCCGCGCAAGACGAGTCCTCCTTCCTGGTGTGGATCCAGACCGCGGTTGGCTCGTCCATTCAGTTGACCCAGAGGAAGCTGGAAGAGTGCGAGGCGATCATCGCGACCCATCCCGAGGTGGCTCGGGTTTTTGGAGAGGTCGGAGGATTCATTCAGCGCACGGGTGCCAGCGACGGCAACTTGATCGATGCCCAGGTCAACGTGGGCACCATTTATGTGACGCTCAAGCCCAAGAATGAGCGCAAGCTCACCCAGCAGGAGCTGGGAGATCGGCTCCGATCCGAGCTGGACAAGCTCGGAGGACTAAAAGTGGCGCTCCAGGATCTATCGATCCGAGGGTTTACCACCGGACGCGGGTTCCCGATCGAGTTCTCCGTCCGAGGCCAGGACTACAAGGTGCTCCGGGAGCAGGTCGCCAAGATCACAGGCGAGATGAAGAAATCCGGCTACTTCGTCGATCTCGATACCGACTTCCGGGATGGGATGCCCGAGGTCCGTGTCTTTCCCGACCGGTTCGCGGCCAATGCCTGTGCGATGCCGATTCAAAACATTGCCAACACGATCGCGGTTGCGATCGGGGGCGTGGCCCAGAGCCAGTTCACGAATGGCGACCGCCGCTACGACATCCGGGTCCGGCTGGAAGGGGGGGAACGGGTGAAGCCCGAGGATATCCAGAAGCTCTTCGTCCGGACGAACTCCAACGAATATATGCCGATCACTTCGGTCGCCCATTTTCAAACCGTCCCGACCTACCAGACGCTCGGCCGCCGGATGCGGGAGAGGGCGATTACGGTCTTTGCCAACGTTGCCTCGGGAAAGTCCCAGGCGGCGGCACTGGCCGAAGCCCGAAAGATCGCGGATCGGAATGTCCTCCACGGGTATCGAGTCTACTGGAGCGGCGGAGCCGCTGCCTTCGAGGAGACCTTCGGCAGCCTCGAGTTTGCCCTCTGGGTCGGGATCGTCATCGCCTACATGGTGCTCGCTTCCCAGTTCAACAGCTTTATCCATCCCTTGACTGTCCTGCTGGCGCTTCCGTTCAGCTTGAGCGGAGCCCTCCTCGCCCTCTGGCTGACGCATCAATCGATCAATCTCTATAGTATGATCGGCCTCGTGCTGCTCATGGGGATCGCGAAGAAGAACTCGATCCTGCTCGTCGAGTTCGCCAACCAGAAGCGGCATCTCGAAGGATTGCCCGTACGGGAAGCCCTGCTGGAAGCGGGTCCGATCCGGCTCCGCCCGATCCTGATGACCTCGGTCGCGACTCTGGCGGCGGCACTCCCGCCGGCCCTGGCGATCGGCCCCGGCTCCGAGAGCCGGATTCCCATGGCGATCACGATCCTCGGAGGGGTAACGGTTTCCACCTTCTTCACGCTGCTGGTCGTTCCGGCGGCCTACCGCGTATTCGCCCGGCTGGAGAGAAAGCCTCGTCCTCCTTCCCCTCAGGCGAGCGGGAGGCCGGCTCCGATGGTCTGGGAGCACGCGGAGAACCCGCAGAGCCCGGATGGAATCCCATGAACCTGCCCGAGCTTGCCATCCGAAGACCGGTTGCCGCGTGGATGCTCATGGCAGCGCTGGTCTTTTTCGGCATCCTCTGCCTCTTTTCCCTTGGAGTCAGCCGTCTCCCGGATGTGACCTACCCGGTTTTGACCGTCGTCGCTCAATGGCCGGGCGCTTCCCCCGAGGTCATGGAAGCCGAGGTGGTGGATCCTTTGGAAGAAGTACTCATGTCGGTGCAGGGGATTCAGGATGTCACGACTACGGTCATGCAGGGAGTAGCGCGGATCCAGCTCGATTTTCGCTTGGATCGGGACATCGATGCGGCTCTGCAGGAGACCAATTCCAAGATCCGTTCCGTGCAACTCCCCTACAACGTGGATCCCCCCGTGATCTTCAAGGTCAATCAGAACGATTCTCCAATCCTCTGGCTCGCGGTCACCTGGGACCGGCCCCTGAAAGATATCATCCGGTATGTCGATACGCGCGTTCGCGACAAGTTTTCCCTGGTGCAGGGCATCGGCGACATCCAGCTCGGAGGATGGACGGATCGGAACTTCCGTATCTGGCTCGACCGGAACAAGCTGGCGCAATATCAGGTGGCCCCCAACGACGTTCTCAATCTCTTCCGGGCCGAATACCAGGAGACGGCTTCCGGTTACCTGGAAAGTGCGAATAACGAGATCAATGTCCGGGTGATGGGCGAGGTTGCGTCTCCCGAAGAGATGGGCGGCTTGGCGCTCAATCATCGGGGCGGTTCCGGGGGAGCCAATCTTCCGCCCTTGACCGGCATTGCTTCCGCGCAAGGGGGAATGGCCGGAACCGCGGGAACGACCAGCTTCGCGACGAATACGCTCAGTAACGTGCGGGGCCCGGCGGACTCCTTCACGCCGCTTGCCCAGATCGCACGGGTGGAGGACGGAATCATGGACCCACGCCGCTTCGCGCGGAGCGACGGAGTTCCCTCCGTGGGTCTAGGTCTGCAAAAGCTGCGCGGATACAACGAGATCGAGGTGGCCAATTCCGCGAAGCGGATCATGGAGGAGATCAAGCCCGATCTGCCGCCGGGAATGAAGATCGGCACGCGTTTCGATTCCTCGGTTTTCACGGCCGAGGCGATTCGGGAGACCGCCTTCACGCTCCTCTTTTCCATCGGGGTAACCACCCTCGTCTGCCTTGCCTTCCTGGGTTCCTTTCGAACCACGGTGAACGTGCTCTTCTCGATTCCGATCTCGATTCTGGGAAGCTTCATCTTCTGCAAGGCGATGGGCTTCACGCTCAACTTCTTCACGCTTCTCGCCCTCTCCATGGCCGTGGGCATCGTGATCGATGATTCGATCATGGTCTTGGAGAACATCACCCGCCACCACCGGCTGGGGAAGAGCCCGGAGCAGTCCGCCCTCGACGGAACCCGCGAGATCTTTTTCGCGGCAGCCGCCGCCACGCTGACGATCGTCTCCGTCTTCGCTCCGATCGCCTTTCTGGGTGGAGTGGTGGGGAAATTCCTCTTCCAGTTCGGTGCGATGATCTCGTGCGCGGTCCTCATCTCTCTTTTGGAGGCGCTCACGCTCGCCCCGATGCGCTGTGCCGAATTCGTGAGCGGCTCCCACGGGCCGGGGCGGGTCGAAATCTGGCTGGAAGGCTTCTATCATAAAATGGGGCGAGTCTACCGAGTCTTCCTCGGCTTTGCTCTCCGTCACCGGTGGCTCGTCGTCCTCGTCTCCTTCGGCCTCTTCTTCCTCTCCCTCCGCGTCTTCCCGCTTCTCCACCGGGAGCTCGCTCCCTCGGAAGATCTCGGCATGGCCCTGCTCCGGATCGAGACCCCGGTGGGGAGCTCGCTCGACTATACGACCCATCGGGTGCAGGAGTTAGAAAGCTTTCTCAAGAGACAGCCGACGGTTGCTCACTTTTTCACGACGGTGGGCGGATATTCCGGAGGCGAGGTGAACCGTGGAGCGATCTTTGTGACCCTCAAGCCGCGCAAAGAGAGGAAAGAGCGGCTGCAGGAGATCATCCGTAGCTGGCGCAAGGAGTTGGGAAAGCCCGCATACAGCGACCTTCACATCAAGGTGATCGACATCAGCCAGAGCGCCTTCAGCAGCAAGCGCGGCACCAACATCGAGCTTTCGCTGCGCGGCTCGGATTACGCCGTGCTTCAAGCGAAGGCGGACGCCATCGTCCATCAGATGGAGGCGACGGGCTTTTACACCGATCTGGACACCGACTACCGGACGGGAATGCCCGAGCTCGAGGTGATCCCCGATCGACAGAAAGCCGCCGACTCCAACATCAGCATGCAGACGATCGCCGATGTGGTCGCGGCCGGCATCGGCGGAATGCGCCAGGGCCAGTATACCAACCGCGAGGATAACCGGCGTTACGACCTGCGCATTCGCCTCGAGCCCAACCAGTGGCGGGAGCCGGAGGACGTAGCCAATTTGCCACTCTGGTCGGGCTATGGGGGGGAGATGATCCGGCTCAAGGACATCGCGGAAGTGCGGGTCGTGCCGAAGCTGCTCGACATCACGCGGGAAAATCGGCGGCGGGCGATCACGCTCTATGCGAACGTGAAACCCGAGGTTTCCCAGGCGAAGGCGCTGGATACCGCCCTGGAGATCTGCCGCAAGGAGCTTCCGCCCGGCTATGACGTGGAACCCACCGGGAGCAGCCAGACCGCGAAGGAGACCTTCGCTTCCTTCCCGGTGACCTTCGCCCTCGGACTCCTCTTGGCCTACATGCTCCTGGGTGCCCAGTTCAACAGCTTCCTCTATCCCCTGGTCGTGCTGGTGGCGATCCCCTTTTCCCTGACCGGAGCCTTTCAGGGCCTCTACCTCACCGGGATGTCGCTCAACATCTACAGCGGCATTGGCATCATCTTGCTCATGGGTCTGGCGATGAAGAACTCGATCCTCCTGGTCGAATTCTTCAATAAAAAGCGCTTTGAGGAGGCGTTGCCCCTCCCTGAGGCGCTTCTGGATGCCGCCACGATCCGGCTCCGGCCCATCTTGATGACTTCGCTTGCCACCATTGCGGCGGCCTTGCCCGGCGCAGTGGGCTTCGGCCCGGGAGCGGAAGTCCGGAAGCCGCTGGCGATCGTCGTGATCAGCGGGATTATCGTCTCGACGTTCTTCACTCTCTTCGTCGTCCCCTGCGTCTATTCGCTCCTCGCCCCGTTAAGCCGGCGTAAGCGCTTGGACGAGGTCGAGGCGGAGCTGGCGAAATCGCCAATATAGCCTTGCGACTGCCTCGCCTAAGAGGAATGACCTGGTGTTTATGCACGAGTTCCTGGGACTGCGTTTAGGTGCTCAAGCAATGTAACAGATTGGTAGAGCATAATATATGCAACGGATATGCAATCATGAGTTAAGAAGATGACACCCTTTCGTCATCAAAATGTTGCAAACTTGTCACAATTGTCTTTCGCGTGATCGAGGTATAAGTCTATTCAGAAATCGTCAGGGGAGGCGGAATAGAAGCGGGTAGTTTGTTCAGCGACGCCCGCCCTCCTTGCGACGCCACGTTCAAGAGCAAGGCAAGGCCATGGGGGGGCGAGTCTGGGAACCGACGGGAGGAGCCCATCCTGTCTCCTTCGTGGTTGATCCCGCGGCCTGCGCTTGGGGGAGGAAGCCTGGGTCGGCCAGCCATTGGCTCCGGGATTTCGCGGCAGGCCTCGCCGGGCGACCGGCAGGACGCCGGTTTTTCCCGGCGTCGAATTTTTTTCTAAGAACCCGAGGAGTGGATCCGTCTCTCTCATTGGACATCGGGCCAATTTTGGGAAGCGATCCTCGATCAAAACAGACGAAACCAGCGAAACAAGGAGCATACGATGAAACGACGGAATCGAATGGGCGGGAACTGGTGGTTGGTCACCGGGCTCTCTTGGCTCTGCGCAAGTCCTCTCACCGTTCTTCATGCGGAGGGAACGGCAGCAGGCGCTTCCGCTGAGCAGGGGCAGAGCGCGCCCGAGCTGAGGGAACAAGCTCAGGCCTTGCAGGATAAGGCCGCAAGCAACCAGGGTCTGGCGGACGCGCAAAAAACGGCGGCGGGAATTCAAGCGGAGCGCGGTCATCCGCAGCAGGCCCAAATCGATCAGATGCGGGCGGCTCACCTGGAAAACAAGGCAAAAGCCGAGGATGCCCAGGCGGTCAAGGAGATGCGGGAAGCCAAAGAGTCCAAGGATCACCCGGTAGCGGGCGGCCAAGGGAGCACGGCTGGAGGGAAGGGTGCCGGAGTCTCCGTAGGTAACCGTGGCAACGGAGGAGGGAATGCTCCCGGCTGGGCGGAGCGCGCGCGGTCGGAAGGCTTGCAGCAGGAGGCACAGCAGCGGATGGGACAGGCGCAGGGGGATAACGCGATGGCCCGGTATGAAGCGTCGCAGGGGCACATGAACCAGGCGCAGCTCTATCATGAGCAAGCCCAACGCCAGGATCAGTTGGCGCACCGGGAAGACCGGCAGGCGGTGCGGGATTGGAATCAGTCGGAAGGACACGCATCCGCGGGAAGCCGCGGCAACGGAGGAGGGAATGCTCCCGGCTGGGCGGAGCGCGCGCGGTCGGAAGGCTTGCAGCAGGAGGCGCAGCAGCGGATGGGACAGGCGCAGGGGGATAACGCGATGGCCCGGTACGAGGCGTCG
>JAQUAR010000092.1 GCA_028687155.1 Methylacidiphilaceae bacterium
TCGTAACGGGCCCCTCTTCTTCCGCCCACTGTGCCGCGGGCAGGACGACGTCGGCCAGCGCGGCCGTTTCGGAAAGGAAGAAATCCGAGACGACGAGAAATTCGAGGCTTCGGAGCCGCTCGATCACCTCGAGGCTCTTCGGAGCGGAGACCGCCGGGTTGGAGCCCAAGACGAAGAGGCCCTGGAGTCCCTCTGCTTCTCCACAGCTCCGCAGGAGGGGATCGGCGGTCGGTCCGGACCTGGGGAGATCTGCATCCGCAACCTCCCAGAACCGACAGAGATCGGCCCGGTCCGCCGCCACCTCGATGCTGCGATAGCCAGGAAGCTGGTTCGCCTTCTGCCCATGCTCTCGTCCTCCCTGGCCGTTGCCTTGGCCCGTGAGCGAGCCGAAGCCGCAGAAGGGCTTCCCCATCTTACCGAGAGCCAGACAGAGGTTGATCCATGCCAAGAGATTCGCGACCGAATGACTCTGCTGCTCCTGTCCGCGGCCCGAGAGAATAATCAGCGTTTCGGCCTTGCCCAGAAGAGTGGCCGCCTCCCGAAGCTGCCAGGGGGAGAGGCCGGTCAGCCGAGCCGCGCGTTCCGGCCAAAATGCGGTGGCTTGCCTCCGAACCTCCTCGAATCCGGTTGTCCGTTTCGCCACGAATTCCTCGTCGACCCGACCCTGCGCGATGACTAGGTGCAAGAGGCCAAGGGCCAAGGACGCATCGCTCCCAGGCCGGAGCGCAAGATGGAGATCCGCGCGGCGCGCCGTCGGCGTGGCGCGCGGATCGATGACGATGAGCGACCCTCCGCGGCTCCGCTGCTCCTTCAGATGCTGTTCGAGCGGGGGCATGGTTTCGGCGATGTTCGCCCCCACAAGAACGACGACTTCCGCCTTCGAAATGTCCCCGATCGGGAAAGGAAGCCCGCGGTCGAGGCCAAAGGCCTTTTTCAACGCGACGGCGGCCGAGGCCATGCAGAATCGGCCGTTGTAGTCGATTGAGCGGGTTTTCAAAACGACCCGGGCGAACTTTCCCAAGAGATAGACTTTTTCGTTGGTGAGCCCTCCCCCGCCGAAAAGACCGAAGGAATGGCGACCATAGGAGGACTGGATGCGCTGGATGGCTGCCGCAGTGCGATCGACGGCTTCTTTCCAGGAAGCGGGACGGAGCGGGGTGTTCTTGGCCGCCCGGACGAGCGGGGTGCAGAGCCGATCCGGGTGGCGCAGCAGCTCCGCGGACACCCATCCTTTGGGACACAAGACCCCGCGATTGGTCGGAAATGGCCTTGCCCGCACGATGGGAGCCGGGGCGGCCGTTTGCAGCTCGATTCCACACTGGAGAGCGCAGTAAGGGCAATGAGTCGCCGTTCCGCGCGTGGTCGACCACGGCAGTCCAGCCTCTCGATCGACCGATCGTCCCGCGTGACTTCGCATAAGACTAAAAAAGCAGCCGCTATGCCACATTCTCGCCTGGAATTAATGCATAACATGCATATATCCTATATATTATATGCGTATACCGCATGATCACGCTGCCAAGCGGATCCGTGCGTGGAAGCAGCTCTCGGTAGAAGAAAAAACGATGAAGGGAAGGGTGGGCCCCTTACTGCCGTCCAACCTAGTCTAACCTAGATTAGGCTGCTCCAGCGGCGATCGCGCTCGGCCCGTGCATCTGGCGGGCGGCGGCCAGGTAGGCGTCCCGCCGGAAGATCGCCGGAGGGCGAGTCGTGGTCGGGGAGACAACTCCGGTCGCCAGCAGATTGCGCCAGATCCAGTCTTCCCGCCAAGGAGTCGGGTCGTTGACGGCCGGCCCCGAAAAGATCACAAAGCGCGTCCCGGCAAGTAGGCTGGCCGGACCGGGGAAGGGACCGCACAAGCTTAGCGCCAGCCAATCCTTGGGAAGATGGAGCCAGCGTCGACTCGCGAGCAGATCGACCAAGGCCGGACGATTCTCGGGAAGATCGCACCAGGCACAGGCTTCCAACAGGGACCCGATCAAGGCGGTGTGCGCCTCCGGGTCCCGGACCGCAAAGTCGGGATGGACAAGAAGGACTTTTTCCGGATGGTTTGGCTCCAGATCGGCGCTAGTGGCGACGCAGGCGCCAAAGCCTTCGACCAGCGCCGCAGATCCCCACGGCTCCCCGACACAATATCCGTCGAGATAGCCCTCCTTTAAGTGCACGGCCATCTGCGCCGGCGGCAGGACGGCGATGTAGAGATCCCGGTCGGGGTCGATCGCTCCGCGCCGGAGCCAGGAGCGCAACAAAAAATGATGAGCGGAAAAGCGGGAAACCACGGCCAGCACGGGCTTGCGGCTGCGCCGAGCGGCAAAGAGCCGGAAAGAGCGGGGATCCCGGACTCCCTCATCCCACAGAGACTTGGACAGGATGAGTACATTTCCTTGCAGGTTCAGGACGAGGCTTACCGCGACGGGAGAAGGAATGCACCCAATCCCGAGGAGGGCAGAATACGGCAGGCCGCAGACCGCGTGCGCCGCATCGAGTTCCCGGTAGATGACTTTGTCCCGGATCGTGGCCCAGCCCGGCTGTGGTTCGATCCGAACACGCAGCCCCCACCGGGAAAAAATGCCCAACTCCTCGGCAGCGGCAAAAGGAGCGCAGTCGATCAGAGGGACAAAGCCGACGCGAACGCTCCGGCTCCCGGGAGAGCGGCGAGATTTGGTCATGCGGTCTGCGTCCAGAGAAGCACGGACTATGCCAGGGAACTCTTGGGCGCGATCTCCATATTGCGGAAAAGACATCATTGCTATAAGCAATGAGCATCGATGGAAAACGCAATCGATTTGCGGCAGATGCGCGCCTTTATCGCGGTGGCGGAATGCGGAAGCTTCACGCAAGCGAGCCGGCGGATTCATCTGAGCCAACCGGCGGTGAGCCGGGCGGTGGCGGCGTTGGAAAAAGAGATCGGCGTGCCGCTGCTCGAGCGATCGGGAAAGCGAGCTTCGCTCACCAACGCGGGACGGAGGCTGCTGTCACGCGGCCGGCGCCTCCTGGCGGAGGCGGTTGCCCTACGGGAGGAGCTTCAGGCATCGGAGCGGCTGGGGGCAGGAGCCCTGCGGCTTGCCGCCGATCCGAGCGCTTGCCAATCCCTGCTCCCTGCCGTGCTCCGAGAGTTCAAGGAGAGCTTTCCGGCCTGCGCATGGACGGTCACGCCGGCAAGCGCGGTTGCGGCTCTCGAGCTCGTCCGGGAGAAGACCGTGGAAGTGGCGATGGTGACCCGTCCTCTGCGGCTCCCCGCCTCCGTTCGCTTCGAGCGGCTCTTCGAGGAGGAGCTTGTCTTTGCCGTAGCCGCTTCTCACCCATGGAACGCGGACCGGAAGGCGTCTCTACGCGACATCGAGCGCTATTCCTTCCTTCTCCCGGAAAAGGAAAGTGACAGTTACGAGCTCATCGATCGCTACTTTGCCAGGCGAAGTCTCCGCCTGAGGGTCTTGGCCGAACTGGGGAGCGTCGAGGCGATTCGCGCCATGGCCGCATATGGACTCGGAGTCGGCATCCTGCCACGCTGGGCGATTTTGGGGACCGCCGAGGAAGGGAAGCTCGTCGCGATCCCCTTGGGACGGAGCCCGCTCCGGCGGAGTTGGGGCCTTCTTGGTCTCAAGGGCAGGCAGCCCGGGTTGACCGAGCGCGCCTTCGTTGAGCTCTGTCGTTCGATTGTTCCCCGGCTCGTCCGAGAGAAGGCGAAGGAAGAGTCGCACCCTTGCGAAGCGGGTTAAGGACACGCCGAATGGCCATCCTTTGTCGAACGCGTAACCGCTTGGCGCCCCCGGATGTTGCTCTTAGGCAGCTCGATGTACGCGAGCAGGGTTCCTGCGTAAATCTGAGGACGGATCTTCGGGCAAAGCCAGGGGTAGGCGCTCAAGACGATGGCGTCGGGCTTTTCCAGGACGACGTAGGCTGGCCCCACCCACGTTCCCTCTTTGGTGCTCTCCACCGTAATTTTGGAGGAACCAGGATCCACCGGGATATCCACCAGAACTTTGACGAACGGCTTCCGGCCCCCGAACGGCCGGTTAACCCATGGATAGACGTAAACCACATACAACAAGAAGGCGGAGGCGACGAATACGAGCGCCAGCACTCCGACGCGCAACCACAAAAAACGATCCCGGTTCGGCAGCCGGCTGAACCATGCCAGCATAAACAGCAAGCACCCAGCAAGTACAGAAAGAGCGCTGATAAAGAGTTCAAAGGCAGAGAGCGAGTGCGCGGCCTGATTTACGATTACAAATGCTACCATGGGCGCGACCCAAGCACATCCCATTCCCCCGCGCAGAGGCCATACTACGAACCAGGACTGGGGCTCTTCCGGATGTCGCATTGGATCCCATGCCAAGGAGCCCACCAACAGCAGAAGCCCGCCGCCAATCGCGCCCACGACCAAAGCCTTCCAGAGGCCATCCGTTGATCCCGTAGGGGTGTCGGACGAGAGCCAGTAAGATGAAGCGGTCCATATCGATAGTAACAAAAGAGACGATCCCAAAAACAGCGTCGAGTAGGGCGGCGAAAGAAGCGGGTGCGGACCGAGAGTGTTGTTTATCAGTTCCGGCGGATTCCGCCGTCGGATGAAGAGTATCCATGCCGGGAGAACGACGAACAGGGGAGCGAGCGTTGCCGCTAGGAGAAAAAATCCAAACGCGGTCGCTGTCGCTAGAAACCCGAACTCGAAGAACCCGACGGCAAGATAATCAGCCTTGGCCAGTCCGACGGGAGCTAATCCATAGGATCCCAGATCGAGCGAAACCGAGAGAAAACCGAGGACATAGCTGACCCCCACCGCAAGCGCCACGAACTGCGAAACCTGCGTAAGGAACTGCGCCATCCTATCCATCGCCAAACGTTCCTCTTCCCGTCTGCAAAGTTCGACGGAAAGCGAACAACCTTGCAAATTGTCGCGCGCGCACTCAGGTTCCTCGCCGCACAAATCGAGACACCCTTGTCGAGGGGTACTGTTCGCTCGCAAATATGGAAGGCGACAGTAAGAGTCAAGCCTTTTTCAGTTGGCCAGGGAAGAGCCGATCTTCCAAGTCATAGGGGAGGGCCCAGGGAATCTTCCGATAAAAACTTCTCGATCGGGATGCCCTACTTGCGCAGCACGTAGCCCAACTGCCGGAGGGTGAGATGAAGGAGCTAAGGCGATCCGGAACTCTATCGGCTTCAGAGCCTCCGGCGAAGCAAATGGGAGGGAGCCCCAAAGGGAACAAAATGACGTCATTGCCGGACGAGCGGCTCCGCAGCACAAGCGGAGCGATCATTTTAACGGGTAAGAAAAATGCCCTGGACCGGGACGAGACGTCGCCGGGCCCAAACGCCGCTGCGGCTCGTTTTTCTATTTCTTCTCGTCCTTGTTGGCCAATCCTCCTTGCGGCCCGATGGGCAGCAGGGGGGAAGCTGCGCCCAAGGCCGGCGTGGCAGCGCTCATCCAAAAGCGGACCTTGCCCAACGAGGAGCTTCTGACCGAAAACCGCCGCGCAAGCCCCTGGCTTTAGCCATGGGGTGAGCGGTGTAGGATTGCAAGGCAGTAAAGCAGGTGTATAAAAGAGTGGTGGTGCGATATGGCAGCTTCGTGGACCAACATTGAGAACCAGAGGCGTGTCTGATTCGAGCCAAGACTCCATCCTTTATCGCTGAGTTTCCGTTGCGAACGACCGCAGCGGATGAGCTTGCCCTCTCCAAGCGCCTCGACGCCGCTCGTCAGGTCTACAACGCCGCTTTAGGCGAGGCGCTCCGCCGGCTGGCCTTGATGCGGCAATCCAAGGACTGGCAGCGCGCCCTCCAGATGCCAAAGACGGTCCTGGATGATCGGAGCGGGAAGCGGATCCCCAACAAGGAGCGATCCAGTCTCTTCCGGAAAACCCAGGAACGATTCGGTTTTAGTTTCGTCTCGCTCCAGAAGTTCGCGGAATCCTGCCGGGATGCTTGCTCGATCGGTGATCACCTCGGCTCGCACGAGACGCAGAGCACGAGCCGACGGGCCTTCCAGGCCGTCCAGCAACACGCCTTCGGCGTTCGAGGCCGACCGAGATTCAAGCCGGCCAGCCGGTTCCACTCGGTCGAAGGCAAGGGAGACGCCGTGATCTGGTTCCGGAAAGAACCGGTTCCCGCCATCCACTGGGCGGGGCTGGTCTTGCCGCTTCGGCTCGATCCCAAGGACAAGCTCGGCTGGCAACGGATCGCGCTGGAGGCCCGGACCAAGTATGCCCGCATCGTTCGGAGGACGATCCGTGGCAGGATCCGCTGGTACGGGCAACTCGTCCAGGAGGGCGTCGCCCCGCAGGTCAGGCCCGTGGGAAAGGGAGTCGTCGGGTACGACCTGGGGCCATCGACGGTGGCCTTCGTCTCGGACACCGTCGCAAGCCTGGAAAAGCTCTGTCCGGAAGTCGAGCAGCCCTGGAAGGAGACGCGGCGGATCCTGCGGTCCATGGACCGGTCCCGCCGGGCGACCAATCCCGGCAACTACGACGAGAAGGGATGCGTCAAGCGTGGAGTAAAACGGTGGCTCCGTTCGGAACGC
>JAQUAR010000093.1 GCA_028687155.1 Methylacidiphilaceae bacterium
GAATCGCCCCGGCACCGGCCACGCCTGCGGCCAGCCGTTCTTGAACATCCACGACAACAATAGCAGCCTTTCGGCCATCGATCCGCCAACTCATGGCTTCTCCTTCCAACCCGCTTGGTCTCGTGTTAAACTCTCGCACTCTCCCGCTTGGCCGCTCGCTCCGTCGGCTCTTCCCGAGAGCTCGGGAGCAATTTCTTCTTCGTCGATCCCTTCTCCCCGCACCAGATCCTCATAGCTCTCCCGACGGCGGATGAGGCGGTGATGTGCCCCGTCGACCAGGACCTCGGCTGGTCTCGGTCGTGAATTATACTGAGAGGCCATCGAGAAGCCATAGGCGCCAGCACTGAAAATCGCCAGCAAATCTCCCGATTCTACCGGAGCCATCCGCCGGGAGGCGGCGAAGCAGTCGCCCGACTCACAGACGGGGCCGACGATGTCCGCTTCCACCAGTTCGCCGCTTCGGCGGGCAACAGGCACGATTTGATGAAACGATCCATAAAGGGCCGGTCGGATGAGGTCATTCATCCCCGCATCGACGATCACAAATTTCTTCTCCGGTCGATCCTTCCGATAGAGGACCCTTGTAAGGAGAATTCCCGCGTTTCCGACGAGCAGCCGTCCCGGCTCCACGATGATGCGAAGCTTGAGCGGCCCGAGCAAGGGAAGAAGCCGCTCCGCATAGCACGCCGGCGTCGCCCATTGAGCCTTGCTCTCCCACCAGCCGGGGTCACCGCTCTGCAACGCCTCCTCATAGGCGATCCCCAGCCCCCCTCCAATGTCGAAGAACTCTGCGCCAAACCGATCGCGCGCAATCTCCACCAAGGGAATCACTCGACGGACAGCTTCTTCGAAGGGCTCCACGTCACGGATCTGCGAGCCGATATGAAACTGAATCCCACGCAGGGTCACGTGGGGAAGGTGCGGAAGCTGCCGATAAAGACCTTCGATCTCTTCCGCAGAGATGCCAAACTTGCTCTCGGCCACCCCCGTCTTCACCTTGGCGTGAGTTCTCGCGCCGACATCGGGATTGACGCGAAGAGCCACCGGAGCCCGTTTCCCCAAACGAGCGGCCACGCGATCGATGACCTCCAACTCCTCCCGGCTTTCCACCACGAAGCTGTAAATGCCGGCTTCCAAGGCTTCCTCGATCTCCTGGGCCGTCTTGCCAACCCCGGCGAACGTCGATCGGGCAGGATCGCCGCCCGCGCGGAGGATTCGATAGAGCTCTCCGCCGCTTACCAGATCGAAGCCAGAGCCGCGAGAGGCAAGCAGGCGAAGCAGAGCCAAGTTCGAATTCGCCTTTACCGCATAGCAGACAAGCGGGTTCAACGCACGAAGGGAGGAGAGCAGCCGTTCGTAGTGATCGACGATGGTGCCGGCCGAATAGACATACAATGGGGTGCCATACCTTTCGGCCAAGCCGGCGGCGTCGGTCTCTTCGACAAAAAGGGCCTCCCCTTGGTAGTGAAAGCGGTGCATTCGCTTACCACTGAAGAAGCGCCCCGTGCTGGTATTCGGTCACGCGCGTCTCGAAGAAGTTCTTCTCCTTCAGGAGATCCATGGTTTCGCTCATCCAAGGGAAAGGATTGCGCGATCCGTACCGCGCTTTCAAGCCGATCCGCTCCAATCTCCGATCGCCCACGTACTGAACGTAGTCCCGGAAAACATCCGCGTTTAGTCCGAGAATTCCCTTCGGCAGGCAGTCCTGCGCATAGAGGTATTCCATCTCCACGGCATCCGCGATCATTGCGCTGATCTCCTCTTGAAACGCAGGGGTCCAAGCGTCGGGGTTCTCCTCCTTGATGCCGTTGATCAAGTCGATGCCAAAGTTCAAATGGATCGTCTCGTCCCGCAGGATGTACTGAAACTGCTCGCCGATTCCGGTCATCCGATTCTGTCGGTGGAAAGAGAGGATCATGACGAACCCGCTGTAGAAGAAGATCCCCTCCATAATGACGTAAAAGCCGACCAAGTTCTTGAGAAATTGCTGAATGCCGGCCTCCGTCTCGGTCGTAAAACCTTCGCGAAGAATATCCGCAGTCAAGGTCATCTCAAAGGTATCCTTGTCCCGGATCGAGTTGACCTCATGATACATGTTGAATACTTCACGCTCATCGAGACCCAGGCTCTCGACGATGTACAAAAAGGCATGCGTATGCACCGCTTCCTCGAAAGCCTGGCGCAAGAGGAATTGTCGAGCCTCGGGATTCGTGATGTGCTTAAAGATCGCAAGCACGATATTGTTGCCAACCAGGCTCTCCCCGGTGGCGAAGAATCCGAGATTCCTCAGAATGACCCGACGCTCTCCGGGGCTCAGGGTATCGGATTTCCAAAGCTCGATATCTCTTTGCATCGGGACTTCGGAGGGAAGCCAGTTGTTTGCGCACCCGTTGAGGTAATGTTCCCATGCCCACTTATACTTCAAGGGCATAAGCTGATTCACGTCCACGGTCCGGCAGTTGATCAGCCGCTTGTCTTCCGCGTTGATCCTCTTGGTGAGGTCGTGGCGTTGGAATCCGGTCTCCGAGCTGTTACAACAAGACATGGTCTCTCCTTTGCTCTATTTTTCTCTGCTGATTTAGCCTGCGCGCCTCACCAGCGTTCTCCCGCGGTTACAGACGGGGAAATCCCGTTGCGCGCATCCCTCGGCTTGCCGCTGCAGTCCGCCCCCACTCTGCTCGCCAGTCATTGGCAGCTCTCGCATTCCGGGTTGTCCAGAGAGCAGGTCCGTCCATTCTGCTCCTCCGGCCGATCGACGCGCACACGGGAGGAGGGACTGACGCTTTTCATCCAGCGTGGCTGCAGGCCCCTCGCGTTGATATCCAAAGTCGATTTCTCCACGGAAGTCGCCGCCACGGCTCGCAGGTAGTAGGTCGTTTTGAGTCCCTTCCGCCAAGCCAAGAAGTACATATCGGAGAGCTTCTTCCCATTCGGCTCCGCAATATAGAGATTGAGCGATTGCGCCATGTCGATCCACTTCTGTCTTCGACTCGCAGACTCGATCAACCACCTCGGATCGAGTTCGAAAGCGGTGAGGTATCGCTCCCTGATCTCCTGAGGAATCCGTTCAATGGAAAAAACCGAGCCGTCGTAGAACTTGAGATCGTCCACCATCTCCTGATCCCAGAGACCGGCTTGCCTCAAATCCTCGACCAGATAGCTGTTGATCGTCGTAAAGTCGCCCGACAGATTCGATTTTACGAACAGATTCTTGTAGGTCGGTTCGATCGATGGGGAGACCCCGCTAATGTTCGAGATCGTGGCGGTAGGGGCAATGGCCAGCAGATTGCTGTTCCGGAGTCCGTGCTTCCGAATCGCCTTTCGAACCTCCTCCCAGTCTTTCCGGATCGTTCGGTCCACATCGAGATTCCCGCCGCGCTCCTCCTCCAGCAAGGAGAGCGTGTCGATCGGTAAGAGACCTCGATCCCATTTCGAGCCGGGGAAGGTAGAATAGGCGCCTCGCTCTCTTGCCAGGTCGGCCGACGCAATAAGCGCATGGTAGGCGATGATCTCCATCGTCCGGTCCGCAAATTCCACCGCCTCCAGGCTTCCGTAGGATATCTTCAAACGATAGAGCGCATCTTGGAAGCCCATCAGCCCGAGGCCGACCGGACGATGGCGCAGATTGGCGTTTTTTGCCGCCGGAGTCGGGTAGAAATTGATATCAATCACGTTATCCAGCATGCGGACAGCGACCCGGATCGTCTCCGCCAGCTCTTCCTCATCGAGCGCTCCGTCCTTCACGTGGGCGACCAGATTGATCGAGCCCAAGTTACAGACTGCGGTCTCGTCGGAAGACGTATTTAACGTGATTTCGGTGCAGAGGTTGGAGTTGTGAATGACGCCGACATGATCTTGAGGAGACCGGAGATTGGATGGATCCTTGAAGGTAATCCAAGGATGGCCGGTCTCGAAAAGCATCGTCAGCATCTTTCGCCAGAGGGTCGATGCTGCCACGCGTCGGAAATTCCGAATCTCCCCCCGGTCCGCCTTCTCCTCGTATTCGCAATAACGTCGCTCGAACGCCTTGCCGTAAAGGTCGTGGAGATCGGGCACCTCGCTGGGGCTGAAAAGCGTCCAATTTCCTCCTTCCATGACCCGCTTCATAAACAGGTCGGGAATCCAATTGGCCGTATTCATGTCGGGAGTCCGCCGCCGCTCGTCTCCTGTGTTCCTTCGGAGTTCCAGGAAATCCTCGATGTCGAGATGCCAAGTCTCCAGGTAGGCGCAGACGGCTCCTTTCCTCTTCCCCCCTTGGTTGACGGCGACGGCAGTGTCATTTGCAACCTTCAAAAAGGGGATGACCCCTTGACTCCGGCCGTTCGTCCCCCGGATCAAAGAGCCGGTGGCCCGGACACTGGTCCAGTCGTTGCCTAAGCCGCCGGCCCACTTGGAAAGCCGAGCGTTGTCGGAGATCACCTGGAAGATCCCGTCAAGATCATCCGAAACGGTAAGCAGATAGCAGGAGGAGAGCTGAGGATGCAGGGTTCCCGAATTAAAAAGAGTCGGTGTTGAGGAGAGAAACGAAAAAGACGAGAGCCGTTCGTAAAACTCGATCGCATGAGCCTCGCGGTTCTCTTTCTCCGCCAGCGCCAATCCCATCGCTACGCGCATCCAGAAATATTGCGGCGTTTCGATTTTTCTCTCCTCGTGATGAAGAAGATAGCGATCGTATACGGTCTGAAGCCCCATGTACGTGAAGTCGCGATCCCTCTCCATTCTGAGGGATCCTGCCAATCTTTCGAGATCGTAGCTCAGCAGCTTGGGCGAGAGCCGGCCGACCTCCACCCCGTGTCGAATGGAAATCGGGAAAAAGTTTCGGTGTACAGCCTGGAGCTCCTCTCGACCACGCATCTCGGGCAGTGTCTCCCGATAGAGCTTTGCCAGCAGAATCCGCGCTGCGACATAGGTGTAGGCTGGCTCCTCCTCCACTCGCGACCGTGCGGCGAGAATCATCGCCTGGTCGATCTCGTCCTCGCTGACCCCATCATACAGGCTCCGCAAGGTCTCTTCGGCCAATCGTTTCCATGAACACCTCTCCTCGAGCCCCCGGCAGGCCTCCTCGAGTTCCCGCCCAAGCCCCTCCGGATCCAAAGGCACCCGCTCCCCGCATCGAAGGACGAAAGAAAACGGGGCTGCCGCCGATTGGGTTGCCGCCCGCAAGGTCCGAGCCCGACGCCGCTCCGCCCGGTACAGGATGTAACGGCGGGCTACTGCATGGTATCCCTCTTCCATGAGGGCGGTCTCCACCCAGTCTTGAATCCGCTCGACCTCCAGCGCCTCTCCGGCAACTGCTGCGCTGACGGCCCGCCCCACCACCGCCCGCGTGACCTCCGCGACCGCCGATTTCAGATCTTCCGCAATTACCTGCTCCAGAGGCACCCCGTGCTCTGCTCGAAAGGCACGTTCCACCGCCCACGAGATCCGCTTCGGTTCGAACGCAACAACCGCCCCATTCCGCTTCTGAACCGTAAACGTCCTGGCAGACAGCGGCTCTATGCCGGCCAACTCCAACTGCCGAGCATCTTCCAGCGAAATCATGGCCCTCTCCTGTGGTTCTAGATGTTGTGCGCGTGGTCGGAACAACCACAATTTATTGTACAATTGAGCCGAATTCCCCCCGATCCCGTCAATCTCTTTCGCAACGCATGCACGCGCTTGAGGCTCAACCATATGTGTACACTTGTATTACTTAAAAGCCCTTCCTCCGACAAGCCCGATCTTACGCTCGGCGCACGCGAAGGAAAGGCCGCCGATTGAACCCGGCGGCCTTTCCTCCGATATGCTCTGGGGAACGGGGCTACACGGCGTAGCCTTCTTCGCCATGCTGCGTCGTGTCCAGCCCTTGAGTTTCCACTTCGGCCGGCACGCGTAAGGTGACGAAGAGCCGGACTAGCATGGCCAGGGCCACGGTCATGCTGACTGCCAGCCCGATCGTGATGGCGATGGCCTCGAGCTGCGCCAAGTAGAGTGTATGGTGGCTCACCAGAGCGGCCAGCCCATTCTTTCCCGCCACCGCCTCATTGCTCAGGTTTCCGTTGACCTTCGCGGTGGCGAATACGCCCGTCAGCAGTGCTCCCAGCGTCCCCCCCACCCCGTGCACGCCAAAGGCGTCGAGCGCATCGTCGTACCCCAAGGTCTTCTTCAGCTTGGAACATGCCCAGTAGGGAACAACTGCCGCCAAGACCCCAATGAGAACGGCTCCCGTCGAATCGACGAATCCACAAGCTGGCGTAATGCAGACCAGGCCTGCAACGGCACCCGTGCTATACCCCAGCACACTGGGCTTTCCTTTCAGGGCGTATTCGAGCATCCCCCAGACAAAGGAGGCCACTGCGGTCGCGAGCGTCGTCGTGGTAAACGCATTGGCCGCGATTCCATCCGCCGCCCCAGCGCTTCCCGCATTGAAGCCATACCAACCGATCCAGAGCATCGCTGCCCCGACCATGCAAAGGACCATGCGATGCGGCAGGATCGGCTCCTTGCCGTGCCCGATCCTTCTGCCGAGCAGGA
>JAQUAR010000094.1 GCA_028687155.1 Methylacidiphilaceae bacterium
CCGATGGGTGCGGGAACGGGAGCATGGTCTGCAGTTCCGCGCCGAATCCCTTCGGACGACTCCGCCGACCACCTTGGAAGGGATCGAAAAGTACTTGGGAAGCGGGATGGTCAAGGGGATCGGCTCGGTTTACGCCAAGAAGCTCGTCGGGCGGTTCGGGGAGAAGATCCTCGAGATCATCGAGAAGGAGTCGGCAAGGCTCGAGGAGGTCGACGGGATTGGGCCGAAGCGCAGAGGGAGGATCAAGGAGGCCTGGAACGAGCAGAAGGCGGTGCGGGAGATCATGCTCTTCCTCCACTCACACGGAGTCGGGACGAGCCGCGCCCTGCGGATCTACAAGATCTATGGGCCGGAGGCCGTGGAAACCGTTCGCGCCCAGCCCTACCGTCTCGCCCGGGATATTCCAGGGATCGGCTTTCAAACCGCCGATCAGATCGCCGAGCGGGTGGGCATTGCCAAAAATTCCCTCGATCGGGCTTGCGCGGGCCTGGTCCACCTGCTTTTAGAGGCGACCGAGTCCGGCCACTGCGCCCTCCCTCTGCCGCTTCTGCTCCAGAAAGCGGAGAAGCTGCTCGAACTCGAGGAGCCCCGGCTGCGGGAGGCGATGGAGCGGTCGGTGGCGCAGGGGGATTTCGTCCTCGAGGGGGAGAAGGAGACCTGGGCCTTTCTGCCCTATCTCAAGCGGGCGGAGGAGAGGATCGCCGAACGGGTCGGCTCTCTTCTCGGCGGCTCTCCGCGCTATCCGGCGATCGACTGGGAGAGGGCGCTCGAATGGGCGCAAGGGCGGACGGGGAAATCTCTCTCGGCGAGCCAAGAGGTGGCCCTGCGGCGCGCCCGGGAGAGCCGGATGCTCGTGGTAACGGGGGGCCCGGGAGTCGGGAAGACGACCTTTTTACAAACCCTCCTCCTGATCCTGGGAGCCAAGGGAGTGCGCATGCTTCTCTGCGCTCCAACGGGACGGGCGGCGAAGCGGCTGGCGGAAGCGACGGGAAGAGAGGCCAAGACCATTCACCGTCTGCTCGAGGTCCAGCCCGGGACAGGACGGTTTGCCCGGGACGAGGCTCGTCCGCTCGAGTGCGATCTGCTCGTCGTCGATGAGTGCTCCATGGTCGATCTCCCCCTCTTTGCCCATCTGCTGCGGGCGCTTCCCCGGGAGGCCGGCTTGCTGGCGGTGGGGGATGCCGACCAGCTTCCCTCGGTCGGGCCGGGCATGGTGCTCCGGGACCTGATCGGAAGCGGGGTAGTCCCGGTCGCGGAGCTTACGGAGGTCTTTCGACAGGCGGCGGAAAGCCGCATCATCGCGACCGCTCACCGGATGCGGCAGGGTCTTTTGCCGGAGCGCGAAGAGGGGAAGGAGTCGGATTTCTACTTCGTCTCGCGGGAGGAGCCCGAGCGGATCGTCGCGACGGTTTTGGAGATGGTGAAGACGCGCATCCCCAAGAAGTTCGGGTTGGATCCCCTTCGCGACATCCAGGTGCTCTGTCCGATGAATCGGGGCAGCTTGGGCGTCTTCGAGCTCAACGCGCGGCTGCAGGCGGAGCTCAATCCGCCGAAGCCGGGGGAGAGCGAGATCGAGCGATTCGGCTGGCGCTTTCGTCTGCGAGATAAGGTATTGCAGATCAAAAACAACTACCAGAAGGAGGTCTTCAATGGCGATATCGGCGAGCTGGCTGGCATCGACCTTGAGGAGCAGATCGTCCGCATTCGCTTTGAGGGCCGGGAGGTCGCTTATGAGTTTGGCGAGCTCGATGAGCTTGCCCCCGCCTACGCGGTCACGATCCATAAGTCGCAAGGCTCGGAATTTCCCGCCGTGGTCATTCCGCTGGCGATGCAGCAGTATCTTCTGCTCCAGCGGAACCTCGTCTATACCGCTCTCACCCGGGCCAAGCGGCTGGCCATTCTCGTCGGCCAGTGGCGCGCGCTTGCCGTAGCCGTCAAGAACGACCGGATCGAGCGCCGCTTCTCCCGGCTTGAACCGAGGCTCCGGCGGGCGTGCGGCGTACCGGAGGGCCCCTCCGTTCTCAGAGAATGAGCATGGCATCGCCGTAGCTGTAGAAGCGGTAGCCGCGCGCGACGGCTTCCCGGTAGGCCTCGTGGATGAGATCGAGACCGGCAAAGGCGGAGACCAGCAGGAAGAGGCTCGATCGGGGGAGGTGGAAGTTGGTGAGGAGGGCTCCTGTCCGCCGGAAGGAGCAGGGAGGGCGAAGGAAGAGGTCGGTCGTCCCGCTCTGCTCCCGAAGGTCGGGGACGCTTTCCAGGACGCGGGCGACGGTTGTTCCCACGGCGATGAGCCGACGCGCGGCTCGTGCCGCTTCCGCCAGGCCCGGCGGAACGGAGAAGGGCTCCGGATGGAGGCGCCCGGTCCGCCACTCCTCGGGGCCGATCGGCCGAAAGGTGCCGGGGCCGACATGGAGGGTGACGAAGGCGTGGGGAAGACGGGCGAGGAGCTCCGGGGTGAAGTGGAGACCCGCGGTCGGGGCGGCCACCGATCCCGGCCGGCGGGCGAAGACGGTCTGGTAGCGCTCGATATCGAAGGAGGACGGGGAGGGAGAGGGATTGCGTCGCTTGCGGATATAGGGGGGCAGGGGTGGGCTCCCAAAGCGTTCCAGGAGGAAGGGACGGGAAAAGCGCAGGAGGCGCTCCCCGCGGGAGCCGACTTCGACAACCTCCGCCGTGAGCCTCTCTTCGTCGGCCATTCCGGGATGGGAGACGAAGAGAAGGGGTCGCCCGAGCGAGGCCTTGCGGGCGGGCTCGGCGAGGGCTTTCCAGAGGAGAGGCTCCGGCTCCTCCAGGAGGAGGAAGGAGAGCTGGGGCTCCCGGCAGGGGAGGTAGGCCGGGATGACCCGGGAGTCGTTGAGGATCAGGAGATCGCTGGGATCGAGGAGGGCGGGGAGATCGCGGATCCGGTGGTGCGAGATCGAGCGGCTCCGGCGATCGAGGAGCAGGAGCCGGGCTTCGGCTCGGTCGGGGGTTGGGGCTAGGGCGATCCGCTCCTCCGGAAGGATAAAGGAGAAGGGAGCGAGCTCCGGCAGGGAGCGATCGGCGGGAGGAACAGGGGGTCTTTCGGCCAGCATGCCAAGAAGAGACAGCTTAGGGCACGACGATCGGCTTGTCCGCCTCAAAGGAGTAGCGCTCGACTTGGATCCAGTGGCCGTCTTCCTTTTCGGGGGCCTTGTGAATCTTTACCTGGTCGACGACGAGCTTGCCGTTCCTTTCCGCCAGCCAGAAGTCGATGTCGTAGAACTTTTCCGGTTCGCCCTTTTCCCGAAAGTCGGTGCAGGCGAAGTAGTCTTTGTCCGGGATGCGGCGTACCGGATTGTGGATCTCGACGAACTCCAAGGGAATCTCCTGTCCGGTCTTCTCGTCCTTGATCCGGAGGATCCCGCCCCCTTCGCGAATCTTGTCGGCGAGGTACTCATGGATGGCGGCCTTGACCTCCCAGGCCCGCTTGTACTCGGTGTGGCCGGGATGCTCGCTCACCGGGAGCCACCACCAGGGGACCGGAAGCCGGCTCACCAGCACCCAGCCCTCCCCCTCCTTCTGCGGAAGCTTGTGGATGCGGATGTCCATGAGGACAAGCTTCTTGGCGCGCGGTTTGTACCAGAAGTCGAGCTCGTAGGGTTTCGGGGGCTCGAACCCCTTTTCGTGGAAATCGACCGCGGCGAAGTAGCCGTACCCCGAGATCGAGCGGACGAGTCGGACCCGATCGAAGAGGAGGGGAATCGTCTGGTTGGCGACCGGATCCGGGAAGGGGAAGACGCCTTGGTTTGCCTGGCTCTTCTCCTCGATGTAGCGCCGGGCTTCCCCTTCGACTTCCTTTTGGGTAAAGACTTCCTCTTCTTCTTGGGCGGCGGCCTGCCCTCCGAAGGAGAGAAAGGCGGCGAGCAGCGCGGAAATCAGGGAAAGACCGAGAAGGGGACGTGGATTTGCCGGAGCGATCATAACGAAAAATATTGTAATTACATCTTTTGATGTCAAGATGAGCAATCTGAAAAAGAGGAGTGCATGAAGACGAAGCGGAGCCGCGCGACGGGGAGCAAGAGCAAGAAAAGGAACCGGAGGAGCGCGAACGCAAAGCCGCCGCTGCCTCGTCACGAGGAACTGACCCTCTGGCTGCGCGATCAGATCGAGTCGAGCTGCTATGCCGAGGGGGACCGTCTCCCCTCGGAAAAGGAGCTCCAGGAGCGGTTCCGGGTGAGCCGGATCACCGTTCGACGGGCGCTTCAGACGCTCGAAGGCGACGGCCTCATCTTTCGCCGGCAAGGCGTCGGATCCTTTGCGACGAACGCCCGCCTGCGGCAGGGGCTCGTGCGCCTCACCGATTTTTCCGAGGATATGACGAACGCCGGGGTAGAGCCGAGCTCGCTCCTCCTCTTTCAAGGTCCGGAGAAAGCCAGCGCCAAGATCGCCTCCTGCCTTCGACTGAAGGAAGGAGAATCCTGCCTCCGCCTCGACCGGGTCCGCTTGGGCAATGGGCAGCCGATTGCGCTCGATCAGACCTGGCTGCCGAGCGAATACGGCAAAATGCTCGAGGGACGGGACCTGACGAGGGAGACGATCTACCGGATCCTGGGAGCGGGCCATGGCATCCCGATCCTGCGCGGTCACTACCGGATCGAGGCGGTGGAAGCCGAGCCCGAGGTGGCCAAAGCCTTGGGGGTCGGGCAGCGTCGCGCACTACTCCTGATCTCCCGCCTCTCCTACACATCGGAGGATCGGCCGATCTACTTCCAGAAGCGCTACTATCGCCCGGATCGGGTCGTCTATGAGGTGGAGCTCGAACGAGCCAGCCGACACGAAGGGGGTACGATGCCGGCGGGCATGCCGCTGCGAAGCTTCGCTCCGGTCTTTTCCGCCACTCGGGACAAGCAGAACGGCAAGGGCCGGGAGAAGGAGGTCGAGGGGAGGAGCGGATGACGGTGGCGGAGCGCTGGCTGGCGGTCTTGCGCATCCTGATGGGGCTCCTTTTTGTGGAAAGCGGAGTCCACAAGTTGAGTTGGGGAGGAACGGCGGGGCGGTTGCCGATCCCGGCGGTCTCCGAGCGATGGCAGCAAGCTCTGCCGAAGCGGCTTCTGGAGTTCGCCGAGAAGAATCCGATCGGCTGGTATCGCGCCTTTCTCTACCATGCGGCGATTCCCAACGGACGTCTCTTTGCCTCCCTGGTGGCTTGGGGAGAGTTCCTGCTCGGGCTCGCGCTGGCGTTCGGGCTCCTGGCTCGCCTCGCTTCCTTTGCGGGCTTCTTTCTGGCGGGCAACTACTTTCTGGCCGACTTCTGGATGGGTCTCTGCCAGAGGAATCTGGGTCTTCTGCTCCTGACGATCTTCCTGGTCCTCGGCTCTGCGAATGCAGGCCGTTGCTGGGGCGTGGACCAGTGGCTCTTTCCGCCCAAAAAGAGGGATCCATCCGGATAGAGCGGATCAGGCGGGCGCCCCGACTTTGGTTTCGGCCGCTTCCTCGTGGAACTGGTCGGGAGAGGGAAGCGGTCCGCGCGGGCGAGTTCTCGCCCAGTATTGGCTGAAGCTCTCCTCGGGAAGCCGTTCACGCGCGAAGGCCGTGAGGGTTCCGCGGACGAGCTCGGGAATTTCCTCGAAGCCGACGCTCCGCTTCTCCAAGCCGGCGAGCCGGTCTCCGGCAAGGCTTCCGCCCGCAAAGAAGGCATACTTGCCCGGCGCTCGTCCGACGAAGGACAAGTCGGCGTTGTAGGGGCGGGAGCAGCCGTTGGGGCAGCCGCTCATCCGGATCAGGATCGGCTCTTCCTGAAGACCGAGCTCTTCTAGGATCCGATCGATCTTTTCCATGAGCGAGGGAAAGACGCGCTCGCTTTCGGCCAGCGAGAGTCCGCAAGTGGGAAGGGCGACGCACGCATGACCGAGGCTCCGGGTCGCGCTCTTCGGGGGTGCGGCGGAGACTCCGTATTCCGCGAGAAGCTCGCCCAGCTGGGCCTTCCGCTCGCGCGGAATCTGCGCCCAAAAGAGGTTCCCGTTGGCCGTGAGGTGAAGGGGAAAGCCGAAATCGAGGGCGATCTGGCGGAGCGCCTGGCGAAGCCGAAGACCCGGCCGATCGAGGATCCGGCCGTTCTCGATGAAGAGGCCGAGGAAGAGCTTCCCATCTCCCTGCTCGTGCCAACCCAAGGGATCGGCGACCGTGGTGAAGGAGAAGGGCCGGGGGGCTTCGGGTGCAAAGCTGAGGCGGGTGGCGACTTCCCGGCGGAGCCAGTCGATTCCCCGGTCGAGGAGAAGATATTTGAGGCGGGCGCGCTTTCGATCTTCGCGGTTGCCGTGGTCCCGCTGCGCGGTCACGAGCGCCACCGCCGCTTCCTGAACTCGCTCCCGCGGAACGTAGAAGAGGGGTTCGGCCAGGTGCGGCTGGGTCTGGCGAAGGCGGTGAGTCATCCCATGGCCCCCACCGACCAGCAGCGTATAGCCCTCGACACCCTGGGCGTTCGCGTGGGCGACGAGACCCAAGTCATGGGAGAAGGCATCGATGTCGTTG
>JAQUAR010000095.1 GCA_028687155.1 Methylacidiphilaceae bacterium
AACCTCGTCGGTATGGGGGTCGTATACGGAGAACGGAGCAAGATAGCCGCGCAGGCGATAGTCAAAGTCCTGATCGGCAGTCCGTTTTTTATTGAGCAGTCTCCACGGCGCGACAACACCTCCAGGAGTCTCCTCGAATACAACCCATTTGGCGGCCGACCACGGCTCATTGGCGCGTTTTACCCAACCCCATCCACTTCCATCCTTGTCGTACGAACGGTGTCCGACAAACTCCTCGACCTGCACGCCCGGCGGCGGAGTCAATGGTTCCGGGGCCTGCTGCGGAGGCGGCAGAACGGGTTGCGCGGCTGCGACGGCTTCACCAGCCGCACCGGCCGGGGGGGCGGGCGCATCGCTCGGATTCGCCGAAGGGAGAACCGGGCTGGGTGATGGAGTTGCTTGCGCAGGCAGCTCCTCTCCGTGCGCCAAGGAAAGAAAAAGGAGAGAGGAGAGAAGGCCGCCCAGCGAGAGAGAGCAGCGGGCGAGGATCACTGGGTCCACTTCGCCCCCTTGGACAGATACGGCAGGCTTGCCGTGGCATAGTCCGTCCGCCCCACGGCGCCGACCATGGGAAGCCCAAACCGTCGCTTCCACCAGAGAGAAAAGTCCTCCCCGGTGTGGCAGCCCCAGCTTTTCACCGTTGCCCGACGGAGAAAGGCCTTCCGGTCGATCTGACGCAGATCCTTCTCATGAAGATATCCCTTCGACATGTTGTCAAAATAGGTGCTGTAGTCGAACAGTAAGCAGGCTCGATTCGCATGGCCAAAATAATCGAGGCTCCCAATCGGCATGACTTTCCGATCATGTCCGGCATTCATGTAGTTGATGAGCTGCTCGGTGCTGTCGAACCAGAGGAGAGGGAGCTTCAAGGCATTTGCCTGGTCGACGATGTTGCCGAGGATGTCGAGCTTCTCTTCCCGGCTGCGAGAGGCGTAGGCCGGCCGATAGACGAGCCACGTGATGGTGATTCCCGGCTTTCCCTGCTCCTGCAGCTGCAACTGCTCGAGTCGGGCAACAGCCGCCCGAATGAAGTTGCCCCAATACTTGTCGTGTGAGTCCGTTTTGCCATGTTCGAAAAATCGGAGCGCCGGTCCGCCGCTGATCACAATCCACTCCTGCTGCGTCGGTGCCTGCGCCCGCAGTTGAGGGGTTCCGCTCAGGAGCAGGAGGGCCGAGAGGAGCGTCGGTCCCAGCCAGCCCGGCCAGCGGCTCCGGAAGGAACAGAAAGGATCCACAGAAGGAAACTCAACCATCGGTGAGTTTTGCGTCGGGAGGAAGCCCATCGAAGATCTCATTCGGGATGAGATGCCCAAGCTTGTCCACCTTCGCTTGCAGATAGCGCCGGTTATACTGGTTCGGCTCCCCATGGAGAGGAATGCGCTCCACAATTTCCAGCCCATACCCTTCGATCCCGATCCGCTTGATCGGATTATTGGTCAGAAGCCGCAGGCGATGCACGCCTAAGGCACGAAGAATCTGGCAGCCGATCCCGTAATCCCGGTTATCCGGGGCGAAAGCAAGGGCGACATTTGCCTCCACGGTGTCGAGCCCCGCCTCTTGCAGCTTATAGCTCATCAGCTTGTTCAGCAGGCCGATCCCCCTGCCCTCCTGCCGCAAATAAAGGAGAACCCCTTTCCCCTCCTCCCCGATTCGCGCCAAAGCAAGGGCGAGCTGCTCCCCGCAATCGCAGCGCAACGAATGGAACACGTCTCCGGTCAGGCATTCCGAGTGGACCCGCGTCAGCACGGCTTCCTCCGGAGACCAAGTCCCCTTCGTGAGCGCCAGATGCTCCTGCCCGGTCAGCACGTCCCGAAAGGCGGTCAGGGAAAAATGGCCGAAGACGGTCGGCAGAGAGACGGTAATGGCCTTTTCCACCAGGGACTCAGTCCGCAATCGATAGGCGATCAGGTCCTTGATTGTGACAATGTTCAGCTGAAACTCGGAAGCCACGCGAAGGAGATCGGGTACTCGGGCCATCGTTCCGTCCGCATTCAAAATTTCCACCAGCACTCCCGCCGGAAAAAGCCCAGCCAACCGCATGAGATCCACGGCCGCCTCGGTGTGCCCTGCGCGCCGGAGCACCCCTCCCTCGGCGGCCCGGAGCGGAAAGATATGGCCCGGCCGGCAAAAGTGGGCAGGCGCCGCATGGGGATCAGCCAAGGCGCGAACCGTCTGGGCCCGGTCGGCCGCGGAAATCCCGGTTCGGGTGCCGATCGTGTAGTCGACCGAAACGGTGAAGGGAGTCCCCTGGAGAGCCGTGTTCTGCTGCGGAGCGACCATCCAAGGCAGGCTGAGCTCGTCCGCTCGTTCCCGAGTGATCGGCACGCAAATCAACCCCCTGCCATGCTGGGCCATGAAGTTGATCGTCTGCGGCGAGCAGAGCTGCGCGGAGGCGATGAAGTCTCCTTCGTTCTCCCGGTCCTCATCGTCGACGACGATCACCAACTTTCCTTGGCGAAGATCGTCGAGCACTTGTTCAATCGAAGAGAAGGAGGAATGGGTCATAGGGGCGAAGGGAATCCACCAGGCTTCCGCCGGCGGTCATGGCGCCGAAGACGCCCTTCGGCCAGGCGACCGCGCATTGCGCAATAAGGGAGACAAAAAGGCGAAGCAGCCGGAAGAATTGCCCATGGCAAGGAGATTTTTCTCTCTATCGCGAGATTGCTTACTATATATTCGATGATTACTCTCGGCGCAAACCGATGCGTGCCGTTCTCCTCTCTTTTTCTTGTTTTTTCTCGTTTTGGGCGATCTGCGCCTCCTCGTCGGGGGCCGAGACCGCCTGGGAACGGGACTTCGCGCAAATCGCCATTCAAGATCATGGAAGAAAGAAACCGCTGACGAGTTTTGCCAGCGAAAGCTGTCTTCTGCTCACCGGCAAGCAGAGTGTCGCCCTTCCCGATCGGGGGAAGATGGAGGCACTGCCTCTCCTGCTCTCCCTTTGGCTCTCTCCAGAGGGATGGGAAAAGGAGCCCATCCTCCTGGTCGGCGAGCCGATCCTGCGGGAGGCTCTCGGCCTTCCCTCTTCGCGGACACGCTTTTCCTATGACGAATTGAGCGGTAATCCGGCCTTGCGGGCTCTCACGGTCCGCTTAGGAGCCGGTGGGAGGGCGGCCGAGGGGGAGGACTCATCCCAGGCTCAGATCGAACGAGCCGTCCGCGGGCTGACGGATCGAATGGATCTTTTCTCGCGCATCGTTTCCGGTAGCGCTTTGACGATCGTTCCCGAGCCGGCGGGAACGCAGAGGAGGTGGCTTACGCTCCCGGAAGCGAAGGAGGTCTACCCGGTCGAGGTCACGACGAAATTGGAGGAGACATGGGAGAAAATGCGGGCCGCCGTGCTCTCCGCCAAACATGCGGAAGCCGGCACCGCCGCCTTGGCCCTGGCAGAAGAGTTGCGCAGCCTAAGCCCTGCCCTCTACCCCGAGGCCGGGAAGCTTCGCTTCGAGGAAGCCTATCACGAACTCCAACCTTGGCGATGGGCCTGGATCTGCTACGCCGCGTCGGCGATTTGTCTTGCTTTGACCAGCGCGTGGGGGCGCCGGCTCGGCTATTTCACTGGATGGGGCTTGGCTTTGACTGGCTTTCTCTTCCAGATCTACGGCTTTGTCTGTCGAATCCTGCTGGCCGGTCGGCCGCCGGTAACGAACATGTACGAATCGGTGATCTGGGTGGCTTTCGGAGTCGTCCTTTTCGCGCTTCTCCTCGAAGCGGTCTACCGCTCCCGCTATCTTCTCTTGGCCGCGATGCCGATTGCGGTGCTCTGCCTTCTTTTCGTTCAAACCCAGCCCCTGATTTTCGATCCCTCTCTCCAGCCCTTGGTCCCGGTTCTCCGGAACAACTTTTGGCTCACGGTCCATGTCCTGAGCGTCACGTTGAGCTACGCTGCCTTCGGCTTGGCACTCGGATTGGGAGATCTCTATCTTTGGAGATGGTTGCGGCAAGCTCTGGGCAACAAGCGGGAGGAGCCCATTCTCACGCAATATATCTACCGCTGCCTGCAGATCGGCGTCTTCTTCCTCGCGGCCGGGGTCGTGCTTGGAGCGGTTTGGGCCAACTATTCCTGGGGACGCTTTTGGGATTGGGATCCGAAAGAGACTTGGGCCTTGGTGTCGCTCCTCTGCTATCTGGCCCTGCTTCATGGACGCATCGCCGGCTGGTGGGGCGAGTTCGGACTCGCCATCGGCGCCGTCCTCTGCTTCCTGAGCGTCCTGATGGCCTGGTACGGAGTCAACTATGTGCTGGGCAAGGGCCTGCACAGCTATGGCTTCGGCAGCGGTGCGGTCGGCCCTGTGGCCAGCTTTGCTCTGGCTCAACTCCTCTTCGCCCTCTGGTGCTCCTGGGCCTGGTGGAAGCGGCGGGCCGACCAACGCGGGAGAGTCGCACCGATCTCGGCCTCGGAAATCGGTCGTCCGTAAGGCCACTTTCCTTCTGCTCACCGCTTCGGCAAGGGGGAGACAACGTCTATTCCGAGCGCAGCTCTCTTCGCCACCGCTCGATCTCGGCTCGCACAAAACTAGGGCGGGAAGAGCCCTCCGTCTGCCTTCTCTCGATCGCCGCTCGAGGGCTCCAGATCTCATTCCATTCGCAGGGAAGCTTGGGGTGGAGAGGAGCAACGTCTTCGGCGGGAAGCTCCGCAAGGGAGACTTCCCTCGATTCGGCGAGAGCGACCAGCCGGCCGACCGCGTGATGGGCCTCCCGAAAAGCCATCCCATGATTAACGAGCCAGTCAACAAGATCGGTGGCGAGCAGCATGGGATCGGAAGCGGCCTGCTCGCACCGATCCCGATGGACGACGACTCCGGGGATCAGTGCCGCCAGGGTCCGCAAGCAGCCGAGTGCGGTGTCCGCACTATCGAACAGGGCCTCTTTGTCCTCCTGGAGGTCACGGTTGTAGGTCAGAGGCAGCCCTTTGAGCAGCATCAGGATCGAAAGAAGATTTCCAGAGAGGCGGCCCGCCTTCCCCCGAATAAGCTCGAGTGGATCCGGATTCTTCTTCTGGGGCATCAGGCTCGATCCCGTCGTGAATCCTTCCGGAAGCGACACGAATCCAAACGCGCTGGTCGACCAGAGAATCAAGTCCTCCGCAAAGCGGGAGCGATGCGCGCCGAGCAGGGCCAGTGAGGCCAGGTATTCCACCACGAAGTCTCGGTCGCTCACCGCATCCATGGAGTTGCGCGCCACTTGCGAGAAATGGAGAAGTTCCGCCACCCGGCGGCGATCCAGAGGAAGGGTGCTCCCGGCGAGCGCGCCGCTCCCGAGGGGAAGAACGTCCGCCCGCTTCCGACCCTCACGGAGCCGATCGGAATCGCGGGAGAGCATTTCCACGTAGGCGAGCAGATGGTGGGCGAGCAGAACTGGCTGCGCCCGCTGGAGATGCGTGTAGCCCGGAATCAGGACGTCGACGTCCCGCTCCGCCCAATCCACCAGGGCCGACTGGACGGCGCGAATGGCTTCCCTGTCCGTATCGATCTCTTCCTTGAGCCAAAGCCGCAGGGCCGTGGCAACCTGATCGTTCCGGCTGCGGCCCGTGTGCAGCTTCGCTCCGCACGGAGTGCGGGCGATCAGCGCTCGCTCGATATTCATGTGGAGATCTTCCCAGTCGGTCGACCAGGGGAAAACGCCTTGGGCAATCTCTTCTTGAATGGCCTCCAGTCCTCGGACGATCTCTTCACGTTCTTCGGCGCCCAGCAGACCCGCTTCGTGCAACATGGTCGCATGAGCGATGCTCCCGAGAATATCGTGCCGGTAGAGGCGCTGGTCGAAGCTGACCGATTCGGAAAAACGTCGGAGCAGGACATCGGGCGTTTCTTGAAAGCGCCCTCCCCAAGGCGAAAGAGAGGGATTCATAAAGAGCGGGCGCGGGGCCTTCCTGGGGCGGCCGGAGGAGACGGAGCCGCTGCGTCCAAAAGGGCTTCGGTCTCGCCCTTGGAAAGGAGCCGGTATTGGCCGGCGGCAAGCGATCCCAGAGTGAGCGGGCCCAAAGCCACGCGGACAAGCCGAATGACCTTATAGCCGAGACTTTGGAACATCAGCCGGATTTGACGCTTCATTCCCTGATGGAGCACGACGCGAACGCGCCGCGAGCCAAGGAGATGGAAGGAGTCTAAGGAGGCCGTTCGGCCCTGGATGCGGCAGCCGCGGAGAAGGGAGGCGACGCGAGCTGCCTCCAGGGGACAATCACATTCCACCTCGTAGACCTTCGGAACTTTGTGTCGCGGGTGGGCCAGCCGTTGGATCAGAAGACCATCGCTCGTGAAAAGCAGGAGCCCTTCGCTGTCTCGGTCGAGACGGCCGATATAACGGAGGCTTCTCCAGCGCGGGGGCAGAAGATCGTAAACGGTCTGGCGTCCCCGGGGATCGGAGGAGGTGCAGAGAAATCCTCTCGGCTTGTGGAGAAGAACCGTAAGGGTCGACGAGGGATGCACCGGA
>JAQUAR010000096.1:0-1124 GCA_028687155.1 Methylacidiphilaceae bacterium
CGCCGCAACGATCCATCAGTTCAAGGAGGAGGGAAAGATCCCGAAGTCGGTTTTCGACAAGGCCAAAGGAATTGCCTTTTTACGGATGACCAAGGGAGGGCTGGTCATCAGCGGGGAGTATGGGCATGGGCTCGTCGTCCAGCGTCTTGCCAATGGCTGGTCTGGCCCCTCGGCGATCTCGAGCAGTGCCGTGGGGATCGGCGCGCAAATCGGGGGAAGCGAGACCACCTATATCTTCGTATTGAACAGCGAGAGCGCGATTCGGCACTTCTCCCATGGCGGCAAAGTGCAAATGGTCGGGGAGATGAGCGGCGTCGCCGGCCCCGAGAGCGACCATGATGTCTTCTTGAAACCAAAGAGGGCCGTCTATGTCTACCGTGTGACGCAAGGACTCTTTGGAGGCATTGCGTTCTCCGGGTCGGATCTGCACGAAGCTGCGGATACCAACGAGAGATACTACCACCGCGCGGTTACGGCCCGGGAAATCCTCTCCGGAAAAGTGGCGCCGCCCCATCGGGCCCAAGCCCTGATGGATGCGCTCAACGCCCCCTATCCCAAATAGGGCAGGCCCATCGGACGTCGGGCCTTCGTGACCGGGAGGACGAGATCCCCGCGACCGAAGGGTACAGCCTTTGTGAGAGGGGCAGCTTTACGCCCTGTCCAGGGAGGCGACGGCCATCGCGGCCATCCCTTCCCCTCTCCCGGCAAAACCCATCCCTTCGTTGGTCGTCGCTTTGATTCCGATCCGAGCGGATTCGATGCCCAGGGCCCGCCCGATCGCCGCACGCATCGCCTCCAAATAGGGGCCGATCTTCGGAGCCTCGGCAATCAGCGATGCGTCGATATTCTCGACGGCCCAGCCTGCCCGTTTTAGGAGTTCTCGAACCGCCTCCAGGAAGATCAGGCTGGATGCGCCTTCCCAGCGCGGGTCGGAGTTCGGGAAAAAGTGCCCGATATCCCGCTCCCCCGCGGCTCCGAGCAGAGCATCCGCGATGGCGTGGAGCAACACATCGCCATCGGAATGGCCGAGCAACCCCTTTTCCGAGGGAATCGCCACCCCTCCCAACACGAGCTTTCTTCCTGTCACGAGCCTGTGTGCATCATACCCAATCCCAACGCGTCCC
>JAQUAR010000096.1:1134-6402 GCA_028687155.1 Methylacidiphilaceae bacterium
CCTTCCGGGTTGCTTCCGCCAAACCAATCGCCTTTTGCCTCCGGCCCGCGGCTCGGAGCTCGCTCTTTACCAAAACGTCGTTCCGCTCTATATCGGGAGGAGATGCTTCCGACAAGCTTAGCTCTTTTGGGGACCGGCCTTTTGGGTCAGGGCGTGGCGCGGTGCTTCCTGGCTCGCAAGCTTCCCGTGGCGGTCTATAACCGGACCCGAGCCAAGGCCGAAGACCTCGTGGCACGGGGCGCGCGGCTGTATTCTACCCCGCAGGAGGCGATGGGAACCTCCGAGATCCTTCTTCTCTGCCTCTCGGATGCGGCCGCCATTCGACGGACGATCTTTTCCGATTCCTGCCAACCTCTCTTGCCCGGTCGAACCCTCTGTCAAATGGGAACCATCGGCCCGGAAGAGAGCAAAGAGATCGCCTCGATTGCTTCCTCTCTCGGGGCACGTTATCTCGAAGCTCCCATTCTCGGAAACGGCAAGGATGCGGAAGAAGGCCGGGCCCAGATCATGATCGGAGCGGCCCCTGAAGATCGCGAACGCTGGCAGGAGCTGCTCGCCATGCTTGGGAACTGCTTTTGGATCGGGCCGGTGGGAAAAGCAGCGGCACTGAAGCTCGCCTTGAACCAGCTCATTGCCGCGGAGACGGCCGCCTTTGCACTGAGCCTGGGTTTTGTCCGGCGTTCCGGAGTTCCGGTCGAACCCTTCCTGAACATTCTCCGCGAGAGCTCCCTCTACTGTCCTACCTTCGACAAGAAACTCCCCAGGATGCGGGAGCGAAACTTCGCCTCTCCCAACTTCTCGGTTCGGCTGCTGCTCAAAGACATCGATCTCTTCCTCACCAATGCCGCAACGCTCGGACTCCGATCCGATTCGCTAAAAGGCGTAAGGACCATCATTCAGGAAGCGGTGGAATCGGACCGGGCCGACCTCGACTATTCTGCGCTGATCGATCTGGTCGATCCTCTCGGTCCAGCCGGAGCGGATGGAGAAGGTCCAACCACATGAGATTGTGTCGCCGAGAGATTTTTGGCCCGCAACGCGCTCTTCCCGACCTCGACCAAAGAGCAGGCTTGCCAACGACGTTCCTCGGCTTTAGTTGTTTTGGGAAGTTCAGACGGCCCCATCATCTAGCTGGTTAGGATACGGCCCTCTCAAGGCCGGTGCACGGGTTCGAATCCCGTTGGGGCTACGAGCTGCGGACCGATGGGAACGTCGCCGAAGAACGCAGAGCAATTCCCTGCACCGCTGCGGGCAGGGTTGGAGATCTGCACCGACCGACGGGCCGAGTTCGTGAACATCACCCCTCGCCTCCAGGAGATCGCCGAACGCAACGGTTGGAAGGAGGGCATTCTCACCGCCTTCGTTCCCCATACGACGGCCGGAATCACCGTCCAGGAAGGAGCCGATCCTGACGTCGTTCACGATATTCTCGGTTGGCTCGAGCGGGCCATCCCGTGGGTCGATCCTGCCTACCGGCACGGCGAAGGGAATACGGCAGCCCACATCAAGGCTTCCCTCCTCGGTTCCTCGATCCGCTGCTTGTTGGAAGGAGGCCGTTTGCGTCTAGGCACCTGGCAGGCTGTCTTCTTCTGCGAGTTTGACGGGCCCCGAAACCGCAAGGTTTGGGTTTCCTTCGAGCCTGCGTCTTCAACCTAACCTATCTGTCTTGTGCACCCTTGCTCACGACGCAAAAGATAGGCAGGCTAAAGAGGTGAAACCGGGAAGAGAAGCGAGAGACGGCTCCCTCGCCCTGGGACCGAATCGACCTCCACTTTCCCTCGGTGATCCTCCATGATCTTGCGGACGATCGCCATCCCGATCCCGGTCCCCTGCGCCTTGCGGGTCAGGAAAGGGACGAAGAGGCCCTCCATCTCTTCCGGCGTCATTCCAGGCCCGCTATCTCGCACTTCCAAGGCGAGATAAGCGATCCCATCCCGCTCCACCACGGATGTATCCAAGCCCAAACGGCCGCCCTGGGGCATCACCTCTGCGGCGTTCAAGATCAAGTTGAGAAGCGCCTGCTCGATCTGACCGCGATCGCCTCGCAGAGAGGGAAGGGAAGAGGAAACGCGCTGTTCGACTTGGATCCCTTGCGCCGAAAGTTTATGGCGGACCAGCAGAAGGATCTCGTCAAGCATTTGCGGGACGGAAATCGACTCCGCCAGGGGTTGCGCCGAACGGCCAAGTGTTAGGACCTGCTCGGCGATCCGATTCATCTGACGCAGCTTCGCCCCGATCACCGCCAGATCCTTTTGGACTCCCGACTCGGCCGGGAATCGCTCCGCCAGGGTGTAGAAGAGCATCTGGATGACCGTGAGGGGATTCCGGATCTCATGGGCGACTTCCGTGGCGAGCAGCCCCAGCGCCGAGAGACGTTCCGATTGTCGGAGCCCCTCTTCGATTTTCATGATCTGCTGGATCAGCCGTGCCTTCTGGATCGCCACCATCGAAAGATCCGCAAGCGTTTGCAGCAGCTCGATTTCGCTATTGGAAAAGCGGTGGCGCTCCGCCATGAAGACGCAAAGAACGCCAATCCGTTCCGCGAACGAAAGGGGGACGGCAAGGAGCGAACGGAGCCCCGCTCCGCGCGCCCGGAGTTCCGGGCAGTGCACATGTGGCTCCTCCGCCAGGTCCAAAACCGCGAGCGGCTTCCCCTTTTTCATCACGACGGAGAAAACTGATTCGTCTACCGGGATCGCCATTTCTTGCGGGAGATCTGATTCTGCGCCGAACGCCGCCCGAAGGACCAGATCCGCCTGATCTTCACCGAGAAGAAAAAGGAAAGAGCGAGCTCCTCCCATCAAGCGGGCGGCATTCCGCACAACCCCATCGACGAGCTGATCCAGACCTGGATGAGAAACAAGCGTCTGGGCCATCTCCACCAGGGTGCCAAGCTGTCTGGCCTGACGACGGAAGCCTTCGATCTCCCAGCCCATGGCGAGCCAGCGGGCCGCCTTCTGCGCCAACTGCACGAGCTCTTGCTCGTGCATGCGAGTAAAATGACCGACCCGGTGGCTGTCTACATTGAGCACCCCGATCACCGTCGATCCGATCTCGACGGGGACGGCAAGTTCCGAGCGGATTCGATCGTCGATGGCGACATAACGCCACTCCCGCCGGACGTCGAAGATCCTCATCAGCCTCCCTGTGGTCGCCACCCAGCCGGTCACCCCTTCATCCGTCCGCAGCTTGGTTCGGCCCGCTCCCTTCCGCAGGCCAACGGAGGCCTCGATTTCGAGGAAGCCCGTGCTCGGGTTTAACAGGACAAAAGAGCCGCTGTCTGCTTTCGTCTTCGACAAGGCAAGCCGAAGGAAGCAGCGGATCACTCCCCGCGGATTCAGGAGGCTTTGAATCTCTTCGGGCCGAGCCCGCTCGATGATGGACCGTCCTTCGCCCATTTCACATGCCCATGGCTTTGCGCAGCCGCCGCGTCAACCTCTCGATGTCCTTATCGTCCTCGAGTTTCCCACCGCCCGTTTTCCTCAAGTAGAACGTGTCGAGAGCGGCGCCCTTCTCGGTTACGATCCGAGCAGACACGACGTCGATTCCGCCGGCTGCGAAAGCGGAGGCGATCCGGTAAAGAAGGCCGGGCCGGTCGGGTGTCTCCAGGTCCAGAATCGTACACCAGCGACTGCTGGTGGTATCGAAATGGATCCGTGTGGGGAACTCCGCCTGCCGCATCCACTCGGGCAGACGCTCGATCTGCTTCTCGACCAGAGGGGAGAAATCGAACTCCTCGACCGAAAAGGCCTGTGCGAGAAGCCGAGAAAAGGGCGACAGATATTGATCTGCGTCAGCCGCGGGCCCTTCCGGCAGACAGACACAGAAAGTGTCGATTGCGATTCCGTCGCTGCGCGAGTAGACGTCGGCGCTCAAGATCGAGACCACCAGCGCGGCGAAGCTCCCGCAGATGCGCGCAAAGACTCGCGCGCGATCCCAGGTCACCACGATCACCTCGGAGTAACCCTGTTCCGACACGTCGATCCAGTCGATCACCGGGCAGAGGCTCGGTTCCACGGCAACCACCTGCTGGTAGAGAAAAGCATGGACGGCCACGAGATGTCGGCAAATCTGCTCCTCCGGACAGCGAAGGAAATAGCCTGCCGGAAGATTCTCGAAGTGGGCGTCGATCTCCTCCACCGAGACCTCCGCCTGCAGCCGCTCCTTCATCCGCACTGCCAGCTCTTCCTTGGATCGCTTCCACTCTCCCTCTCCCGAGAAAGAGCGGCCGAAATGGGCGCTTGCCGCGCGATAGAGCCGCCAGAGGAGGAGTTCCTTCCAGCTCGACCAAGAGTCCGAACCCGCAGTTCCCTCCCCATCGACGAAAGTCAAAATCATGAGAAGATCGAGCCGTTCCTGCGTCTGGACCAGGCGACAGAACTCTTCGACCGTCTCCTTCTCCTCGAGGTCCCGCCGAAGAGCCGTTTCCCACATAAGGAGATGGTTGCTCACCAGAAAAACCACCGAAGCAAGCTCCCGTGGAGGAAGCCGGAGGCGCTTGGCGGCTCGCACAGTGTTGGTTGCGCTCTCCTCGGCATGGTGCCGCCGGTTCATCACCCGTCCGGTATCGTGGAGCAGGATCGCGAGCGAGAGGAGATGGGGACGCTCCACATTCTCGAGGAGCGAGCGGTAGGCGGAAAAGGGAGGATTCGGATCCACCCAAATCCGATCCA
The DNA here is from genome assembly GCA_028687155.1 of Methylacidiphilaceae bacterium. Lineage (GTDB taxonomy): Bacteria > Verrucomicrobiota > Verrucomicrobiia > Methylacidiphilales > Methylacidiphilaceae > Methylacidimicrobium. The sequence continues at coordinate 5,808 of JAQUAR010000096.1, forward strand.
ACATCTCCAAACAGAGCAAGGTATGCTCGTCGGCCGTATAGCGATGGTAAAACTCATGCTGTACCAGGCAGGTCAAAGGAGCAAACTCCGGAAAGAGTCGGCCCAGCAGCCCAAGCTCGTGCATCGGTCGCAGAACCCGCCCCACCCTTCCCTTGCTCGAAAGGAGGGAGAGCAGCATTTCTCGCAGCTCTCTTCTCTGCAGGAGCGGACCCCGCAGAAGAGGCAATTCCCGGGCGATCTCCATCGCAAGGCCCGGACCGATTTCCACGTCATGCCGCTCGCAGAGCACGAAAGCTTTGACGATTCCCAGGGGGTTCTCCCGCAGCCAGCGTCGCGGAGGAGACTCCAGCTTGCCGTCGACCAAGGGAAATTCCTCGATTTCATTGACGCTGCCTCCTCCCGGAGAAGGCACGCCTTTTCTCTTCGCGAGATTTTCAAATACCAGCCTGGTGAGTTGGTAGATGACGCGCGCATGCCGATAATAGTCGCGCATGCACTCCTCGATTCTCCGCAACAGGTTCGGCCCTGGATAACGGAGAGAGCCCGCGACCCTTGCCTGCAAGCCGAGTGTCAAGAGATCGCTCGGTCGTTTTTC
>JAQUAR010000097.1 GCA_028687155.1 Methylacidiphilaceae bacterium
ACCCGCCGAAGAATCGAGCGGCTGCGACGGCCAGCAAGAGGGGAACGGTTCCTCAGCAAACCTAACCGACGAGGATTCGGACGACTTCGGAGGCTCGGATGGGGGTTACGATCTGGTATAGTGGAGCCGGCTTCGACCAGATTATTCGTAGGAGACCTTCTAGGCTGGATCGCCCATGCGTCTGGTCGTTGCGGTAACCGGCGCAAGCGGTGCGCTTTATGCCCAGCGGCTTCTCTCCTTTTTGGAGCAGGGGGATCACGAGGTTCATGTCGTCGTCAGCGACTCCGCGCGCCAAGTCGCACGGGAGGAGCTGGAGAAAGGGAGCCTCCTGGTTCCTTCTCGTTTCGTTCTCCACGGGCAGCGATCGATGGAGGCTCCGTTCCTAAGTGGGTCGAATCCGTTCTCGGCGATGGTCATCATTCCTTGCTCGATGGGAACGGCGGGGCGGATTGCCCACGGAATCTCCGAAGGGGCGATTGGTCGAGCGGCGGACGTCTTCCTGAAGGAGCGAAGGAGGCTCGTTCTCGTTCCCAGGGAGACTCCTTGGAATCTGATTCACGCACGCAACATGGTGACTCTCGTCGAAGCGGGAGCGGTCGTGATTCCTGCCTGTCCATCTTTTTACGGGAAGCCTGCGAGCGTTCTGGATCTTGTGGATACCATCGTCAGTCGCGTTCTCGACCAGTTGGAGATCCCAAACAGGCTGACAACACGCTGGAAGGGGGAGGGATCGTGAGGGCTCTTTCTTCGCCGAGGACGCGAATTGCGAATCTGCTGCGGCTGATCAAGTTCAGCCACACGCTCTTTGCGCTTCCCTTTGCCTTGGCCGCGATGTTGGTCGCGGCACGAGGGCTGCCGGCTATCTCGATTGTTCTGGGCATCTTGATCTGCATGGCGGGTGCCCGGACAGCCGCGATGGCCTTTAACCGGTATGTCGACTGGGAAATTGACCAGCGGAATCCGCGAACGGTCGAAAGAAGTCAGATGGCTAGCCGAGGAGAGACCTTGGCTCTCTGCCTCGGCGGGCTCGTCGTTTTCGGCGCCGGGCTCTTGTTGCTCAATGGCCTTTGCCGACTTCTCGCTCTGCCGGCCATCGTCGTGATCTTCGCCTATTCGTACGCGAAGCGCTTCACTTCCTTCTGCCATGCCCTCTTGGGCCTCGCTCTCGCTCTGGCACCGCTGGGAGCTTGGGCCGCCGTGCGGGGAGAACTGACCAGCGTTGCCCCCTATCTGCTCGCGGCTTCCGTGCTCGCCTGGACCTTCGGGTTCGATCTCATTTATGCCTTGCAGGATCGAGAGGTCGATCTTCGGCTTGGGCTCCACTCCTTTCCCGCCCGGTTCGGGACCGACGCCACGCTTCGAATGGCGCAGGTTCTCCATGGGGCGGCCTGGCTCGGCTGGATCGCTTTCGGCTTGCAGGCCGGCCTCTCGGGAGCGTATTGGTTGGCTTGCGTGATCGCCGGAGCGGCGCTTCTCTACGAACATCGACTCTGCCGCAAGAAGGACGGACGAGCCCTGAATATCGCATTTTTCGAGGTCAACGTGGCGGTGAGCATGCTTCTTCTGTTGGGAGTGGTCGGGAGCGTATCGCTGTGACGGCGCTTTGGGACAGCTGTCTGAGGGCGGGGATTGCAGACATCGCCGAGCAGGTCGCCGGGGGGGAGAGGATCGACGATCGATCTGCCCTGCGGCTCTTCGCCTGTCCGGACCTAGGCGCAGTCGGTGCGCTCGCCGACCGGGTTTCTCGGCGGAAGAATGGGGTGCGCGGCTCCTTCCTCGTGAATCGTTACCTGAACTACTCCAACATCTGTCTGTTGAGCTGCCGATTTTGCGCCTTCTATCGTCGTCCGGATCAGCCGGGCGCCTTTCTCTATTCGGTCGAGGAGATGGCAGAGCAGGCATTTCAATCGTGGCGCAGCGGGGCGGTCGAAGTGCACTGCGTGGGAGGGCTTCATCCCCACTTGCCTTTTTCCTACTACCGGGATCTGATCTCCGCGATCAAGAAGCGTTGCCCCGGAATGATGATCAAAGCGTTTACCGCCGTGGAAATCCGTCATCTGGCCCGTCGGATCGCCCGCCGACCGATTCCCGAAGTGTTGGAGGAGCTGGCCGATGCCGGCCTCGACTCCCTCACCGGGGGCGGAGCGGAAATTTTTGACGCGGAAGTCCGAGACGAAATCTGCCGGGGGAAGGAAACGGCTGAGGAGTGGCTCGAGGTACACCGGATCTGGCATCGGATGGGAAGGAAGAGTACGGCGACGATGCTCTTTGGACATGTGGAGACACCGGCGCACCGCGTCGACCACCTTCGCCGGTTGCGAGAGCTCCAGGAGGAGACAGGAGGCTTTTGCGGCTTTGTCCCGTTTGCTTTCGAGCCGGCGAATACCAGGCTTTCTCACCTGCGGCGGGCCGGCGCCACGGACACCTTGCGCACCGTTGCCGTCAGCCGCATCTATCTCGACAATGTCGACCATATCACCTCTTATTGGATCAGCTCGGGGTTGCCGCTGGGCCAGATCGCTCTTTCGTTCGGAGCGGACGATCTCCATGGGACGATCGAGGAGGAGAGGATCTTTCACATGGCAGGCTCCAAGAGCCCCATCTCTCAAACAGCCGACAATCTAGCGGCGGCAATCCGGGAGAGCGGTCGCGAGCCGGTTGCGCGTGACAGCTACTACCGGATCTATCCCGAGGTTCGTTTACCCCGAGAAACGGTTGGAGTGGGAGCGTGAATGTCCGGAGATCCGGGCGTGCGTTTGCTAGTCCAGAAGAGCGATGTTATGCTCAAACCGGTACTCTGACGGAAGGAGAAAAAATACGATGGCGCTGACGCCAACCCAATTTCCCGAGCGAAGCAAGCAGCCTCGGGGCAAGAAGAATGACTCTCTCTTTCGAGATCAGAAAGGGCCAGGAGACGGCAAATGGAAGGGGTTGGTCTTCTTTCTGGGCGTTGCCTTTGTCTTTTCCGCCCTGCTCTATTTCGTGGGTGCGGGCCAGGCGCCTGCGATAGAGGGGAAAAGCCTTCCGCAGCTCGTCCGCCTGCTCGACCAGAAGCAGGTGAAGTCCATTGCCTTCGTCCGGGATACCTCGAACGGACAGACGTATCTGGAAGGCCGCTATGCCAAGCCCTCGCCGGATTCTCCGGGAGGGTTGGTTCTCGTCCCATTTCGGACGATCGTCGATCTCGATTTTAACCGTGATCTTCATGATCTTCTGGCCACCAAGGGCTTCCCCGAAGTGGACATCCGGGTCGTCCACAACTTCTGGGGGCAGGCGCTGCTAAGCATCCTCCCTGTTCTCTTATTCATCTTGGTGCTCTACTTGTTGTTCCGGCAGCAGATTCGCATCGCGGGGAAGACCGCGTTCAGTTTTGGAAAGAGCCGAGTGCGGCTCCTCTCTGGGGAAAAGACCAAGATCACCTTCCAAGACGTGGCGGGGATTGAAGAGGCCAAGCAGGAGGTGCAGGAGATCGTGGAGTTTCTCAAGGACCCCAAGCGATTTCAGAAGCTGGGGGGACACATTCCCAAGGGAGTCCTGATGGTGGGGCCTCCGGGAACAGGGAAGACCCTGCTTGCCAAGGCGATCGCGGGCGAGGCGGATGTCCCGTTCTTCAGCATCAGTGGCTCCGACTTCGTCGAGATGTTCGTCGGAGTGGGCGCATCGCGGGTCCGAGACATGTTCGAGCAGGCGCGGCGCCAGGCTCCGTGCATCGTATTCATCGATGAGATCGATGCCGTCGGACGAAGCCGGGGAACCGGGCTGGGCGGAGGTCACGACGAGCGCGAGCAGACACTCAACGCTCTTCTTGTCGAAATGGATGGCATCGAATCGCAAGAAGGGGTGATCGTCATTGCCGCGACGAACCGTAAGGACGTGCTGGATGCGGCCTTGCTCCGTCCCGGGCGCTTCGACCGGGAGGTTCGGGTGAACTTGCCGGATATCCGCGGTCGCGAGGAAGTCTTGAAGGTGCACTCGACCAAAGTAAAGCTGGCGAAGGAGGCGGACCTCCAGTCCTTGGCCAGAGGCACTGCCGGCTTTTCGGGTGCGGAGTTGGCCAATTTGATCAATGAGGCGGCTCTTTTGGCCGCAGGCCGCGAGAAGGAGTCGATCGGACAGCCCGAGTTGGAAGAAGCTCGGGACAAGGTACGATGGGGGCGTGAGCGCAAAAGCTTGGCGATGAGCGACGAGGAGAAGCGGATCACGGCCTATCACGAAGCGGGTCACACCCTTCTCAACGTGCTTTTGGAGCATACCGATCCCTTGCATAAGGTGAGCATCATCCCGCGAGGACCTGCCCTTGGTGTGACGATGATGCTCCCGGCCACGGATCGGTATAACACCAAGAAAAAGGAGCTGCTCGACAGCCTCTGCGTCGCCATGGGCGGCCGTGTGGCCGAAGAGATCTTCCTGGGCGACATCTCCAGTGGGGCCAGTGGCGATATCCGGCAGGCGACCTGGTACGCCCGGCGGATGGTTTGCGAGTGGGGCATGAGCGAAAAGCTGGGCATGGTCCACTATGCAGACGATCCCACGATGACCTTTCTGGGTCGCGACCTGGGAACGTCGAGGGCGTATAGCGAAGCAACGGCCGAATCGATCGACGGGGAGGTCAAGCGGCTGATTCAAGAGGCTTATGAGCGTGCGAAGGAGCTGATTGGCGCGAATCGCGTGCAAATGGACGCTTTAGCGAAAGCGCTCTTGGATTACGAAACCTTGGATGCCCGGCAGGCGGAGGAGATCGTGAAAACCGGACGCCTGCTCTCTCCACCCCCGCGGCCGACTCCTCCAGCAGGTCCTTCTCCCTCCCCCGTCGGAGGTGCGGTTACGCCGCCCACCCCCGCTGGTGAACCTGCGGCAGGAGGCCTCCTGCCCGGCCTGGAGGGATCGCCCGCCTAACAGGCTGTCGGTCTTAGTTCGAGACCTTGCCACGATACGTCGGCCGCCCTTTCTCAGAGAGGGCGGCTAACCCTTCGCCGAGGCGCTCGTCACATTCCCGGCTTCATCCTCGGCACGGATGAACAAGGATTCTCCCTTGAAGAGGGGGAGTTCAAACTCCTCCTCTTCGGAGTCGAGGATCCCATCGACCGGCGGAATCGGTAGGAACTCGCGGCCGTCCCGAGAAATCTGGACAGACCGGATGCCACTCGCGTATTCACTCACGCGGAAGCGCAGCTTTCCTCCTCCGGAAGAGAGAATGCGGATCTGGGGCGGCGTGTTATCGACAAGAAAAGGACGGCTGTTCAAAGAGGCTCTGAGCCCTTCCCCGGGCGCATTGTCCCGGGCGTCGGAGGCTTCCACCTTGAGGAGATAACGGCCATCCGGCCATCCTGAGGTGTCCCAGCTAAAGAGCGGCTCTTCCGAATCCTTGACGAGGAGGTGCCAGTCGGTCTCTTTCTCCGAGCGGAAGAAGACGGAATAACGGAGCTCGTCGCCGTCTGGATCTTCCGCTTTCCAAACCACCGTGCGGAGCCCTCGGGCTTCCTTCCCTTGATAGCGCGGCGGCATGGGGGAGAAGAAGTCGACGGGCTCCGGCTTGCCTTCCGGAGAGAGGAGCTGATCGAGGGTGCGGGCTTGCAGAGGCGCGGGGGGCGGAGGCAGTTCCGAGTAGGCGATGCCGGGATGAAGGATCTGGAGCTTCTCAAGCTTGGGAGGAAGATTGTGGGGCAAAAAAACAGCCTGAACGCGATTGACGGAAGCCCCCTGGGCGAGACGCAGCTCGAACTGAAAGTAGCGGGCCGGAGGGCTCTGGCAGCGGCCGTCCGGTGCGGGAGACCAGTCATACCAGGATTCATCGGGCTTGGCGGTGTTCCCCGTGCGCGTGCGGACCGCGACCACGCCCGATCTCTCGACAAGCAACCGACCCCATCGGGCGAAGTTTCCGGCATCGAGAGGGGCTGAGCGGTAGATCCCTTCTCGACGGGGAGAACCACCCGCCAAGAAGACTCGCGCAGGATTGCTCGCACCCAGGAGAAGCTGCCCAGAGGAGCTCAGGACCGCAACCTGGACTGCGGGAGCGTCAATCTTGAGTAAGCGGTCGCTCCTTCCTTCCAGGCTGATGCGGTAGACGTAGCCGTCGCCGCTCATCCCTGCTAAAAGTCCCATGGGAGCTTGGAGTAAGGAATAGAGAAGCTCGCGACTTCCCCAAATCATGCGGGGAACCAGAGAGAGGTCGATCGACCAGAGCTGGGAGAGCGGAGCGGACAGCGTTGGCTTGATCATGCCGAACGGCAGCGCTCTTCCCGGCTCTCGAGGCGGTTCCTCCGACTCGGAAGCTTCCGGGACGGATGTCCAGACCTCAGGGGTCGCAGAGCCCGGTTCAGAGAACGATCCCGGTGCGCGGGGAGGATGGCGCGTTCCGACCGCGGAAAAG
>JAQUAR010000098.1 GCA_028687155.1 Methylacidiphilaceae bacterium
CTTCCCCCATGCGCGCCAAGCTCAAGGCCGAGAGGATGCAGACGGCATAGGCGAAGAAGAGCATTCGCTTCTTTCTGCCCAGGACATCTGCCATCGCGCCGATCATCGGGGAAGAGAAGGCGACCAGCAGTTGGGAAACAAAGAGAACCAGGGTCCACAGCCAAGTCCCATCGACTCGATGGGCGCAAATGACGCGAACGAAATAGAGGGCGAAAACCAGATCCACGATGACGGTCGTGAAGGAGGAGCTGCCAATGTCAAAACAGCTCCAGGCAAGGCGCTCCCAGTTCCCTGCCGGCGATGCACCGGCGGAGTCGCTCGGTGGAGAGGGGGGATCTCCTTCCGAAGGGTACGAGGTCTTGCCGGGGATCGGTTGTGGACGGCGGACTTTGAGCCAGCTCACCATGGGGCGAAGGCTACCATAGCACGCTGGTGATCCGGGACGTGCTGAGAAAAGCAGGGCCAGGACGAGATCAGGCGCCCGCCGTTACTTCCAACTTTGGAGAACGATCTTTCGGGATGCCGGATAAGGATACTTTCGCAGAAGCTCTTTTACCGGCAATTTCTCGTCTCCTTCCCGCATGTAATGCAGGAGAACGACCGAGGCCCAGTAGTCGTTGGCATAGTCCGTCCCGGCTAACAAGGTGGGAACCCCCTTCTGGTTGACCGTATGACAGGCGACGCAGCTGACGGGCCCCGCATAGCGGCCGTCCGGAGAATACTGCAAGGCAGCCTGATGGGTGGTCAAATCGACTGTTTTGGCTTCTCCTTCGTAGCGGACTGGATAGAGACCGTGAATCGATTCATGGCAGGACTGGCAGGAGAGCGCGCCATGCGCTTTTGAGTAGCGGTAGAGTGCGTATTTGTTGGGCTGGTCGATAGGAAAGTATTTGCCACCTTTGCTTTCCACAAATGGCGCGGCGTGGCAGGTCGCACATTTGGGCTCGGCGGCGGAGAGCCACCAATCGCTTCCCCCGGAAGCGCTCTCGTAGGAAACCGGGCTCCCTTCTCCCGCATTCCACGGCAATAACTTAAGGTTACCTTCCTTATCCTTGGATGCCCGGACGAGCGTCGCACCCTTGTGATCCGCGTAATAGATGTAGATCGGGTTGTTTCCGTTCTTGATGGTTGGGTCTGCCATTTCCAGAAAACGCTGGATCTCCCCGCCGGCAACCGCTTTCCGGATCTCCTCCACGCCCTTGTCTCTTAAGGTCTTGCCCTTTTGAGAGACCACGTCGTCGAGATCATCCCACTTGTAGAGTTCGTTCGAAAGCTGATTGTGGCAGTTGGTGCAGGTCAGGCCCCGCATCTGCGGGATGGGCTTGCCGTTTTCATCCCGCTTGCTGACATTCTCCAGGTACCAGTTGCCCAGGGAATTGAGGAAAAAGGGAGGCTGAACCTCCGGGTTGGTATGGGCATCTCTTCTGAGATAGCAGCCGCCTCCGGCGATTCGTTGATCGGAGTCCGCAAATTTGTTGTTTCCGTAGGAGTCGGTGATTTGAAACGGGTTGGCCTCAAAATCGTTCATCTTGGGATTCTGCCAGTGCGTAGGATGACATGCCTGGCAGGAGACCGTTCTGCCCGCCTTGTCGTTCATGTCGGCCAGAAAACTCGCATGCGCCGCGTGGATCGACGCCGCAAGCGGCTTTGCCTTCGTGGTGGGATAGCCCGTTGCCCCCGGTCTCGGTTCTTGCAGATTGCCGGAGACATTGTCGCCGTGGCAGTCGGCACAGTTGACCGACCCGACGCTGCCCAGCCGGTTGGACGAGGCATTCGGGTTGTACTCTTTGAGAAAGTGCGTCCCGAACATCCTGTCGTGGAGCTCGAGAAGGTTAATGGAAGAGGATGAGAGCCTCGCCATGTAGTCGGATTCATCGGGATAGTTCTTTTTCCAGTAGTCGTATTCCTTCTCGAAGAGGGTCATGCCGGCCTGCTTGGCGAGCTTGGCCCCCTTCCCGTTCGCGGAATGGCAGATCACGCAGTTCGGGATATCGACAGGATTCGTGCCGATGAACTGGACAGGCTTCCCGTCTACGAGGATCGGCTTGCCCTCTTTGTCGTGCAACTGGACGGTCGAGTATTGGTAGGGCTGAAAGTCCTGGTTGGTTACCGACCGGATAGTTCCCTTCCTCCTGGAATCATAGAACGCGGTCAAGGGAAGGCCCAACGCGTCCCAGACATTCGCCGCCGTTAGCGTCAACCGGACATTCTTGACGTCCGGGATCAGTGAATCGGTGAAGACGATGTCTCCGCCTTGGTCCCCGGCATAATCGAGATAGCCCCCCGCGAGCGGCTTCCCCGATGGGCCGGCATCCACGGGGATCTCGAGGTCTTTGCCGATGTGGATCCTCTTCTCGATCGACCAGTCCTTGGGAATCGTGCCTTCGAGATCCTTGTAGATAAAAACATGCTCCCAGACGTAGTTCGCCATGTTGTCCCCGGGGTCGGACATGGTTCCGTTGCCGTTCACGTCCTTGAGGACAGACCAGTACTTCATCTTATTCCCTTCAGAATAGCTGTTGTCCCGCAAGAAATAGTAGAGCTTGACCTGATCCGCCGGAGACAAGAGCCTCGGCCGGTTGCCATTCCTGCCGGACTGGACGGCCTGCGCTTGGAAGGAATTATAGGGCGGGATGACACAGCAGTAGGAGATATCGAATCCCACGCAGTGCATCCCGAGTTCGTAGTTGATGAGGATATTGTAGGGATTTTTCGGCTGGTATGCCTTGAGGGTGAGATGCGTGAGCTCGTCCTTGATCTCGACGGGCTCCAACCGGTCGAGACGGAACGGTGGATTGGGGTCGTAGCTCGCGACCTCGGCTCGCGTCGGAGCAGGAAGGCCAGAGGCAAGCAGAGCCAGAGCCACGCAGAGAAGCATTCGTCCGTTCGGTGAGAGCATAGCGAACGGCCCCTTGCGCAGGGACGCAATCCCTACTTAGAGCAGGGATTGCGTTGTTATGTCAAGAGCTATTCCAAGAACTTTTCGAGGCCGACGTCCTTGGGGAGACCCAGGTTGAGAGCGTCTTGGTAGTGGCGCTTGGCCAACTCCTTGGCCGGAGGCTTTTGCGTGGCGTAAATCACGGCGAGATTGAAATGGGCATCGGCGTAGTTGGGGTTGAGCTCAAGGGCACGTCGGAGCTCCTTTTCCGCGGCCTCCTGCCATCCCTTTTTCGAACAGGCGATACCAAGATAGTTTCGGGTGCGAGGATCGTTCGGATCAAGGACGATGGAGCGGGTGAGCATCGAGATCGAATTATCGTAGCGGCCCTGCTGGTAGTAGACGATCCCGAGAACGGAGTGGGAGAAAGCGTCGTTGGGATTCAGCTTGATGGCTTGTTGCAGAGCTTTCTCCGCCTCGTCATAGCGGCTCTGCTGGAAGCGAACCACCCCAAGGTTCGCCCATGCAAAGACGTTCCCCGGATCCTTTTGAAGAATCTGATCGTAGACCTTGGCCGCCTCGTCATGCTGCTGTGCATTGAAGTAGCCTGCCGCTTGTTCGGCGAGTTGACGGAGCTCGGGCGAGAGGGAGGAGGCGTTGTTGCCCTGGGCGCTACTGTCCGAGGCGGGAGGAGGGCTGTTCTGCTGGGGGGCCGAAGCGGGCTCGGGGCTCGTCTCGCCGGAGGAGGTGGCCATCTGCGAGGCGAACTGTACTGCGGAGTGATTCTCCGAAGCGGCTGTGGTGCTGGAGGCCGCCGACGTCGTCTCCGGAGCCGAAGGGGCGGGATCCACCTTCGCCGCGCTCGCAGGACCGGACTCGGAAGCGCTCGTCCGGTCCGGAGCGGAGCTTTGCGAGAATAAGCCCATCTGTTGGGCTTTTTGCTTCAAGGCAGCTACGAAAGCCTGTTTGTCCCCCGCGTCCTGCGGAGCGACGGCCGGGCCCTTCAGAAGGGCAAGCTCTTCCGGAGAGAGCGATACGAGCGGCGAGGAGAGGATTTCGAGCTGCCTTTGCACGAACTGGGAATCGACCTTGAGGGATTGAAGCTCTTCAGTGACCAGCTTCTTGGCCATCTCGCGGCGGGCCTGCTCCTGAATCTGCCGGTTGACGATCCCTCGCAGGATCTCGTTTTCCTTTTTGAGCTGCTCGTTCCCTGAGGAGGCAAAGAAGCGATGCGCCGATTCGGCCAAGCGTTGCTGAGCCGTTTCCAACTGGGACTGCAAGGAGCTCGCCGTCGATCGGAAAACTTGATTTTCCCGCTCGAGGACGGCCAGTTGCTCCTGGACGCCTTTGAGCTGATCGCGGATGCCCACCACGGCCGCTTCGTTATTTCCGGTCTGAAGAGCGCGGATCTTCCCTTCGGTCTGCGCGAGCTGGGCCTTGAGCGCATTGTTTTCCTGGAGCACGGTCGCAATCCTCTCCTCGACATTGGACGACTGCGCGATCGCCAACTCCTTACGGACGCTCTGGAGCCGGTCGCGGAGCGAGCCCGCCTCCGAGACGGCGGCTTGCAGCTTGGACTTCGTCGAGGTTAGCTCGCTTTCGAGCTGGGAGATGCGGCTGCGCAAGAGAAGAAGCTGGCGATTGCCGTTGCTTTCGGTCGATTCGGCGTCACCGCGGGTCGCGGGGACCGAATGGCTCCGCGGATTCTCCCTCGTTCCCTCCCGGGCCGACGGCGAGGAAGCCATCTCGTTCCTGTCCGGCGGTGGAGCTTCCGGTGAGGAGGAGCCCTTCTTCCGGGCATCCTCGGACAGGGCGATCTTGCCGCGGACATAACGGAGGCGGAACGCGACGATCGATGGCTCCCAATCCGGATGGTTTGTCTTGAGAAGTTCGAGCTTTCTCTCCACGTCCAAGTACTTTTGATGGGCGGCGGCTCCCTCCCCCTTTTTTTCCATCTGTTCGGCTTCTTGCAGGCTTAGGTAGGCCTGTAGGAACTGGTCCTGAGGCGGATAGGCCGCACGGGCAGGTTGGGCGATCGCCAACAGCAGGCAAGCGAGGCTACCTCGAAGAGAGAGGCGCATTGGGACGGGATATTGTGCTTTGGACGCGTAAAAAGTCAATAAAAAGTAAATAAGCTTTCTTAAGAGCTTGTTTGTAGGCGACTAATGGAGAGCAGCGTGGCGTCGCGCTCTCTGCAGGCCCTTGCTCTCTCACGAACGTCTTGCCCGGTAGGTAGCCAGCGGGCATATTTCGCTAGCGGAAGTGGAGTAGATCGTGAGCAGGAGAGCAGGTCTGGGAGCCTGACGGACGAAAAACATGCAGGATCGATTGGAGCAGATTCTCCATCGAAAAAGAGTCGAGGCCCTGGCGCTCGACGGCGAGCTTGCCCGGTTGCGGCAGGAAGCGCGCGGCCTGGGCCGTCGCTCACGCTCCTTGGCCTTCGCACTCAGAAAGCGGGAACGTATTGCCCTCCTCGCGGAGGTCAAGCGGGCTTCTCCTTCGGCGGGGGCCATTGCGCCCGGATGCGATCCCGTAAAACAGGCGCTCCTCTACGTCGGGGCCGGGGCGGACGGGATCAGCGTCCTCACTGATGGGCCTTTCTTTTCTGGATCGGGCGAAGATCTGCGCCAAATTCGGGCATCGGTCGATCTGCCGATCCTGCGCAAGGATTTCATTTTATCGGAAGCGCAGCTTTACCAGAGCGTCATTTTGGGTGCGGATGCCGTTCTCTTGATCGTGGCGGCCTTGTCGCAGGAGGGGCTTTACGAGTTGCATTCCCTCGCGATCGACCTTGATCTGGAGCCTCTCGTCGAAGTGCATAACCGAGTCGAGCTCGAACGAGCCTTGGCGATCGACGCGAAGCTGATCGGGATCAACAATCGCGATCTTCGCACCTTTACGATTGACCTGGCGACCACCGAGCAGCTGATCGGCTCGATCCCGGAAGGGCGCGTGGTCGTGAGCGAAAGCGGGATCGTCTCCGGGAGGCAAGCGGCTTATCTCCGGTCCGTGGGCGTTGACGCGATTCTTGTCGGGCAAGCTCTGATGCGGTCGCACCATCCGAAGGAAAAGGTGGCCGAGTTCTATGGAGAAGGCGGGGCGAAGGGGGGATGGCGGCCGCCGGGCGGATAGCCCAAGCTTTCTTCGCATGCCGGTTCGAGTCAAGATTTGCGGGATCACCTCGCTCTGCGATGCGAGGATGGCGATCGAGGCGGGAGCGGACGCTCTTGGATTCATTCTCTATCCCGGGAGTCCTCGCTACGTGCCACCCTCCTCCGCTGCGGAGATTCTGGAGGCGCTTCCGCCTCTGGTGGAGCGGGTGGCCGTTCTCGTCAATCCGACCGCTGAAGAAATCAAACGGATCGAATCGCTGGCGGCCTTTAGCGCTTGGCAATTGCATGGAACCGAATGCGCAGCATTCT
>JAQUAR010000099.1 GCA_028687155.1 Methylacidiphilaceae bacterium
TGGCCCAACGCCGAGGCGGCGACCTTCTGCACGAGTTCCCCGAGGTCGATCTCGTCCTCGGCACCCAGAAGCTCCATGAGGCCCTGACCCAGGTCGAACGGATTCGTGCCGCGCGTGCCGCTTCCTGCGCTGGCTCCCCTTCCGAGCCGCTCCGGGTCTTGGACGTCGAAGCCGAGCCAGGTTCGCAAAACCAAGTTCGCGAGCATCTCCCCTCCCCCCGGAAGGCCTCGGCTTTCGTCTCGATCATGCAGGGCTGCAACATGCGCTGCGCCTTCTGCATCGTCCCGGTCACTCGCGGACCCGAGCGGGCGCGGCCGATGGACGAGATTACTGACGAGGTCCGGAAGCTCGCCGACCAAGGGACCCGGGAGGTGACGCTTCTTGGGCAAATCGTCAACCTCTATGGCCGCCGAGAACTCCCCACCCTCCACGGCCGTTCTCCCTTCGTCCAGCTTCTGGAGAGAGTCTGCTCGATTCCCGGCATCGCCCGCGTCCGCTTTACCTCTCCGCATCCCATTGGTTTCCGCGACGACCTGATCGGCGCTCTCCGCGACCTCTCTCCCCTCTGCGAGCATGTCCACCTGCCCGCACAGTCCGGCAGCGACAGGATCCTGCGGGCCATGGGGAGGGGCTATTCCCGCTCCCGGTACCTCGCACTCGTCGATCGGATTCGGGCCGCGGTGCCCGAGGCCACCCTTACGACCGACTTGATCGTCGGCTTCCCGGGAGAGGAAGAAGCGGATTTTGCCCAGACCCGGTCCCTCGTCGAGACCGTCCAATTCGACCAGGCATTCCTCTTCCGCTACTCTCCGCGCCCAGGAACCAGTGCCGCCGCCCGCCCCGACGCGATCCGGGAGGAAGAGATGCTCCGCCGCCACCACGAGCTCCTCGCTCTCCAAGACGCAGTCGCCCGACAGAAGGCAAAGCAGCTCCTTGGACAAGAGGTGGAGATCCTCATCGAAGGCGAAAGCCGGAAGTCGCCCCATCGCTTCCAGGGCAGGACACGCGGCAATCACCTGGTTCTGGTTCGTGCCGAAGAGCGCTGGCGGGGAGAGCTCCTCCCCGTCCGGATCGTCGAGACCACGGGATTTACCTTTTATGCGGAGCCTGTTCTCGCCGAGGAGACCGAGGAACGATCGCTCGGCGTCCCTACTCCTCGGGCGCGCGCCCGATAAAATCATACCAGGCGGCCAAAAGAGCGGCGATCACTGTCGGGCCGAGGAAAAGCCCCAAGAGGCCAAAGCTCGTGATCCCTCCCAGAGTCCCCAGGAGCACCCAGAAAAAAGGGAGATGGGCGGCACCCCCGATCAGCCCCGGCCGAATGAAATGGTCGGCGACAAACAGCACAAGGCTGCCGAAGAGGAAAAGCCCGATGGCGAAGAGCAGGTTCCCTTGGGCATAGAGCATGATGCTGACTCCCCCGTAGACCAGCGGCGCCAGGAAGGGAATCATCGCCAAAATCCCGGTTAAGCCTCCGAGGGTGACGGGATCGGCAATCCCCACGATCGCATAGGCGACTCCCAGCAAGATCCCCTCCCCGATGCTCACCAGGACCAGGCCGTTCACCGTCGCGCGAATCGCCGAGACGCAGTGGCGGGAATATTCGACCCCGATTTCCCCCACGAGCCGGCGGGCGAACCGAAAGACCTGTCTCCCCAAGGCTTCGCCGTCGCGATAGAGAAAAAAGAGCGTGAGCAGGGTGAACGCAAGCACCTCCGCCCGCCGCAGCATCTGCACGCCGACCGTCCGTGTCCAGCGGAGAACGAAAGCCGGGTCCAGGTGTCCAAGCGTGGTCTCGGCCGCCCCGGGACTTCCCAAAGAAGAATTCCATGTGGAGAACAACCAACTCCCCACCGCCGGGATGTGATTGACCCACTCCGGGGCGGGCAGACCCGATTTCTGAATCGCCGCCAGCCAGCGCGTCAGCACCCGAGCCTCTTCCCCCAGCTTGATCGCCGCGTAGGTCAGGGGTCCAATCAAGGCGACGCCGATGACCAGGGTAAAGAGGAGGGGCAGGACGATCCCCTGCATCCAGTGCGGCGCGCGCGACCGGAGCCAGCAGTAGAGGGGCCACGAAGCAACGGCGATCACCAGCGCCCAAGTCATGGAGACAAGGAAGCCTTGGATCGTCCAGAACCCCAGCGCCACCAGGCAGAGAGCTAAAACCACCCGCGTATTGGCCTGGAACCCTCCGTTCTGCTCCTCCTCCGGCCCTTCCGCGACCGATCCAACCTTTGAAACCGCCATGCTCGTGGCAGCTTATCCTTCCCGCCGAAAAGCGCTACCGCTTTTTCTTGAGCCTTGCCCCAGGACTACTCCGCTCCGCGCCGCTTGAGCAGAATCTCCGCCGGCCAAGCCGCCGGAGAGAGGCGCAGCAGATAGAGCACGGTCTCTGCAATATCTTCCGGCTGAAGATAATCGGCTCCCGACACCTCCGTCATCGGCGTGGCGACCAGGGCCGGACAGATCGCGACGGCCTTCACCCCGTGCTCCCTCCCCTCGTCCGCCAAGGCACGGGTGAGCCCGACGATCCCGAACTTCGTGGCGCTGTAGCCCCCGGTCTCCGCCCAGGCCTCGACTCCGGCGAGCGAGGAGACATTGCAGATTAGACCTCCCCCGGCAGACGCGATCCTCGGAAAGGCGGCCCGGCTGCACCAGAAAGTGCCGAAAAGATTCGTGTCGACCATCTCGCGAAAATCGGCCGTCGAAAGAGAGGCGACCGGGCCGAAGCGCCCGATGCCCGCACTGTTCACCAAGATGTCGATCCTCCCACGCCAAGCAGCGGCTCGTTCGATCAAGCGCTCGCACTCCTCTTCGCGCCGAACGTCGGTCGGGATCGCATTCCCGTCTCCCCCCCTCCCCCGGCAGAGACGCGCCACCTCTTCACACGGCTCCGGACGCCTTGCGGCGACCGCCACCGAGGCACCCTCTGCGGCCAACGCCAGCGCCACGGCCCTGCCGATGCCGCTATTTCCGCCGGTGACGACCGCAACCCGGCCCTCCAAGAAACCCTTAGCCATCCGCCTTCCTCCTTACCCTGCCCTGCGGGTCCGGATCACCTCACGCTCCGTGACCAATAGGTCCATCCGCTCGTCGTGCGCTTCGGCGGCTATCCCAGACAACTCCTGCCAGGAAAAGAAGAGACCGACCCGGGGGAGCCCAGAGCCGATCTCCGCCAGAGTCCGGTCGTAATACCCGCTTCCCCGCCCCAGCCGCATCCCGCCCCGGTCGAACCCGAGCCCGGGGATCAACACAAGATCCGCCTCGAGCTTCCGCCCCTTCTTTTCCGGCGAAGGTTCCCGAAACCGCAGAGCCCCTGGGTGCAGCGACTCCAACGTTTCGACCTCGGCAAACCCGAGGCTCCGATCTTTGCCGCGAAAAAAAGGATAAAAAACACGCTTGCCCTCCCCCCGCGCCCGCCCAAAAAGAAGATCGGTATCCGGCTCGCCGGGCAACGAAGCGTAGAGCAGAACCCCTTTGGCGCCTTGCCATTCCGGGAGAAGGACGAGGCGCTCCGCCAAGCACCGGCTGGCCGCCGTCCGCTCGGCCTCGCCATGAGCGGAGAGCCGCTGCCGAAGCAAGCGGCGCTGTCCCGCCTTATCCTGGACCAAAGCACCGACCATGGCTCATCCGAATCCCGATTCCGGACTCGACACAAGGGGACATCGGTCTACCCTGATGAAAAAATACATTCGCTCGCAAAAAAGCGCGAGCAACCAGTGCGGCCGAAGCTGCCCTCCCTATTCGTGAAGCCGATGCAAGGGAAAGAACGAAACCCATTTTGCGGGCAGGCTCTTCTGCGGGGATTCTTCCTTGCGCAAAACCGCGGGCGGCTCGGACAGAGCGCCATTCTTCTCCCCCTTTTTCTCTCTCCTCTTCGGCCGCGCACCGGGCTTCTTCATCGTCCCCCTTCTTTTTTGCCACACAATTACGATAATTTTCCATTTTAGCTCATCTTCCAATTCGTTGTCAAAAGTAGCTACCGGAATTCCGCAGGTCGCTCCGGTACGGTTTTCTCTCCATCCTGGATACCGCCTTTCCCCGATCGGCACGAGGGAGCTGGAACGCCCCCAGCCGTTTGACATCCCCTGGGCGTCCGCCTACGATCCCTTCATCCTTGCGCCGGCTTAGCTCAGGGGTAGAGCAGCAGTTTTGTAAACTGCGGGTCGTGGGTTCGAACCCCACAGCCGGCTCCCAGATTCAAAACCACAAACTCAAACGTTTCCTCTAGTAATCAAAGCGCAATTCATTGTGACCGCATGCGACAGCGGATGTCGCCAAATCCCGACACGCGCCCCAAATCACTGCTTAATTCCGTATGCAGACCGTATTCTGGAAGGACCGGGGAAAGACGGGAAAGCGCCAAAGAAAGGAAGTGGAGGACTTGGCCGAGCCAGGGGCGGAGCTGCCTTCTTTTCCGGGAGCACTCCCCCTCTCCGGCGTAAGTGGCCGTTTTCAACTGACGAATGTGGGTCCAAGAGGTCGCGCCGGGGCACATCTGTTCTCCGGCCTGCCGGAGCGTCTCGAGCGGCTCCAGGACTTCCTCTCCGTATCGAGCGGGCCTGCCTCTCCTTCCTCCCTCGGCCTTCTGTGCTCCCTTGCCGGACAAAAGCTTGATCGCATGGCCGCGCGAATAGCCCCACTGCTCGCAGAACTTCTCGAGCATCCGCCCCTTCGCCTTCCCCCCCGCCGGGCGTATCGCTCACGCATGCGCCCAAGCATTTCTTCCGCAACCCGTTGACTCATCTTCATGACCTCCGGGGTTCTTCGGTGTCAAAATTTATGAGTCAATTCGAGTTCGTATCCGCTTGTTCGGTTGACACCGAGCGAGCCTTCTTTCGGCCCTCCAGGAGGTCGAGGCACCGGTTCAACGTCTCGCGGCGGACGCGAGTTAGGCGCCCGATCCGCACTGTCCGCAACATTCCTTGCCTCTGGAGCCTCTGGACAGTGCGAAGCGAGACTCCGAAGTACTCGGCCACCTCGTGCAGTGTCCGCAGGCGTTCGTTTGGGTTCATGGCATGACTATGCGACGATCGTCTTCTCGACATGCGTCTCTCGGTCTCCTAGCCGGCGGGGCGGCATAGTGGGACACCTTACCCGCCTCGATCCC
Source organism: Methylacidiphilaceae bacterium (assembly GCA_028687155.1). Taxonomy (GTDB): domain Bacteria; phylum Verrucomicrobiota; class Verrucomicrobiia; order Methylacidiphilales; family Methylacidiphilaceae; genus Methylacidimicrobium. Next base: position 5,111 of record JAQUAR010000099.1, read on the forward strand.
CGCGCAGCGCCTTCCCGGACGGTGAGTCCGTCGGCGATATGCTCCCTTGCTTTCCGCAATTTTTCCGCAGTGACGACCGGCATGCGGCCGCCTTCCCCTCCCGCGGGCGACGGCAGCGGCCAGCCCGGCCTTGGCATGTCGCCTTGTTTACGATGTTACGCTTTACTGCTCGAACCCGCGCCCTAACCGGCTCTTGAGAAAGCCTTCCTAATCGGCGCGAGGGCTCCCGGATCGGCAAAAAGGGGGAGGCTGCAGGCGTCCGCCCATCCGGTGAGCAACACGGCCGGGAAGCGTTCGATCGCCGCCGGGGGCGCAGCTCCCGCTCCTGCGGAGGCGAAGCTTGTCCGCCGGCAAAGGATCCCTTCGGTCTCGGGCTCCGGACGATCGCCGCATACTGCGAAGTAGTTTAAACGTAATGAAGCAATATTGGATCGAGCACTTGGTTTCCTGGATCGTGGGTACCTACATCGGACTACTGCATTCGGTCATCGGCGGCTTCCGCGATCCCGTATCCTTCACGAACGTCCTCGTCGACCTGGTCCATGTCGCCGAGCTGGCGGTCGTCCTGCTGACCGCCTCCTCCGAAGTAGGAACAGGTCGGTATCCCAACGGCCAGGATCATCGGCAGGAGCAGGATTCGCATGGCGGTCCTTTTCTAAGAAAGTATTGCGCTCAATGTCAGAGTTTGTCCTGAAACTCCCCATGGCTAAATCCAGGGGGTTCTAGAGAATAGAGATCCGGCTCTCCGGGACTCTCGCTTGCGCTACAGCATCCCCGGTCTCGCCGGAACGGCTGCGAGGGCAGCCGCTTCCCCTTTTCCCCTTCGACGGGCGACCAGCTCTGACGTTCTCGACGTGCGGTCGGGACAAGCCCTCCCGTCTCGCTGGTTCTTTCACCCTCGACATCGCCCGCCCCAGGAGCGGTTCCCCACCCGGCCAAGCCTTTCGGACTTGGCTGATGTCGAGGAAATCCTTCTCGGAGCATTTCGCGAGAAACGCGCTGTAGAGATCCCGCTGCACCGGCTCGGTACGGCCATCGCCGAAGACATGCGTCCGCAAGGAGAGCGGCTTCTTCGCGTACTGCCCGGTCGTATGGTCGAACTGGCTCAAGCGGGTCTTCCGGGGGTCGATCTCGGGTGATCCGCCGCCAGCACTCTCAGCCTTGCGGCGAATCCTCTCCACCCACA
>JAQUAR010000100.1 GCA_028687155.1 Methylacidiphilaceae bacterium
GCAGCCTTTGAGAAATTCCATTCGGTTCATGGGCCTTGCTTCTGCTGGCGAGCCTTGCGGAAGGCCGAATCGCCGGCTTCCCCGAGGCTACGGAACGGAGGTTAAGCCGGATCGGGACAAACGCCAGGCTCTCTCGCAGTCGATCGGGAAGGGGGGCCTTCGCCTCCATTCCGCGAGAGCCGGCGATTCTTGACCGCGATCATCTCCGCCAGAATGGCCGCCGCGATCTCTCCGGGCTGACGGGCCCCGAGATCGAGCCCGACCGGGCTCGAGAGCCGATCGAGCTCCTCGGGAAAGAAGTAGGGGGAGAGGCGTTTTCTCCGTTTTTCGGCGGTCGCTCGGGAGCCGAGCGCCCCGACATAGAACGCTTCGGAGTGGAGGGCGCCTAAGAGCGCCATGTCGTCGAGCATCGGATCGTGGCTCAGCGCGACGATCGCGGTCCGCGGGTCGGGGGGGAGAGCCGAAACGACCTCGTCGGGCATGCCGGGAAGGTGGCGCACGCCGGGCAGGGAGGTTGCCGGAGCGAACGCCTCCCGGGGATCGCAGAGGAGCACCTCGTAGCCGAGCAGTTGGGCCATCGCGGCGAGGCAGCGCGCAATCTCGCCGGCACCGACCAGCAGCAGCCGCCAGGGAGGCCCGAAGACCGTCACCAGCCGCCCATTCTCCAGGCGGGTCGCCTCGGCGGGGATCGCGTCGGTCCACCGGATCGTTCCATCGGTCAGATCGAGGATTCGCGCCGCCAGCCGATGAGCTGCCGTCCGGGCAAGAATCTCCTCGATCCATTCGCTGGACCGGATCCGCTCGAACACCACGCGGAGCGTCCCTCCACAGGGAAGGCGGGGGAGAGCGTTGTCGGCGGGTCGGGATTCCAACTCGACGACCACGGGGAGGGGGAGCTCTTCTCCCGCGCGGATCCGCGCGATCCACTCCTCTTCCACGCAGCCGCCGGAGACCGATCCGGCCAACACGCCATCCGAGCGGATCGCCAGAAGGGCTCCGGGCTGCCGCGGGGCCGCCCCCGAGGTCTGCGCGACGGTGGCGAGAACGACCCCAAAGCCCGCCCGATGCCAGTCGCGAGCTTGCCGCAACACCGCCAAGTTCGAAGAGTCCATGCCCGAAGTCCTCCCGATGAGAGCCGCCTTTGCTTTGCCTACTAGCAGAAGCCAGCCCGCTCTTTCAAGCCGAGCGGCCCGCGCAAGCAGGACCACGCCGCTCTTTTAATCGAGAAAGGCCTCATACCAGGCGCCGCGCCGGCGGACGCGGACCGGCAGGCCGAAGGCCGCACTGAGCGCAGCATCCGTTAGCGTCCGCTCCTTCTCCCCCTCCTGGAGCACGCGGCCATCTCGGAGCAGGAGGACATGCGCGATTTCGGGCAGGATCTCCTCGATGTGATGGGTGATGAGCAGGAGGGTGGTACCCGATTGCGCCAGGGTGCGCAGGCTTTCTAGAAAGCGGCGGCGGCTAGCGAGATCGAGGCCTTCGCAGGGCTCGTCGAGCAGCAGGGCCCGGGGGCGATGCACCAGAGCCCGGGCGATCAGCAGACGCCTCGCCTCCCCGCTCGAGAGGCTGGACAGCTCGCGGCCGGCCAGCTGACCCGCCCCGAGCAGGTCGAGGGCCTCTGCCGCCCGTTCGCGCATCTCCTCGGTCACGCGATGGTTGGGGCCCAGCCCCCGTGCCGCGAAAAAGCCCGAGACCACTGCCTCGCAGGCTTCCAGTGGCGGCTCGCCCAGGAAACCGCGCTCCTGCGCAGGCGATACGATGCCGAGCAGGCCTCGGAGCTCGGTCACGTTCCAAAGGTCGCGGCCGAAGATCCGCAACCCGCCGCGATCCCCGTCGCGCACCGAGGGATAGACCTCGCGTGCGATCAGCTTCACCAGGGTAGATTTACCGGAGCCGTTGGGCCCGAGGATCGCCATGTGTCGGCCGGCCGGCACACGCAGGCTCAGCCGGTCGAGGATCCAGCGCTCGCCGCGCTTCACACTGGCTTGGTCGATCTCTAGGAGTGGGCTCTCGAAGCCGGTGGCGTGGTAGGCTGAATGGCTGCTCATGCCGAGCATCCTCTCGGCGGAAAGAAAGGTTGGCAAGCCTTGGGCTTGCGATGTCCCAGGGCTCCAGGCTCCAAAGCCGAGCACCGCTCTTCGTCGGCTCCCGTTGACGGCGCAAGAACCACTCTCTATCTTTATCTAGCTATCAGACAATAAACCGGGAAATCGACCCGCACAGACAAAAGCGGACACTACTGCGAAAAGCCGCGATGGAACGAGTCCATGAAAGAGTGGTCGAAGCTCAATTCGGCGCTCGCGCCAAAGCCTATGTGGAGAGCGCCGTTCATGCGCAGGGTGCCGACCTTGAGGCGCTGGAACGGATCCTTCGGGATCTTCGCCCCGAGCACGCACTCGACTTAGGAGCTGGCGGCGGTCACGTTTCCTATCGGTTGGCGCCTCATGCCGGCATGGTTTCGGCGGTAGACCTGTCGCCGGATATGCTGGCGGCGGTCGCCGCCACGGCGCGACGGCCTGCGCGAGGCGCGCCGGGTACTGAAAAGCGGTTGTCGGGCGGTCTTCATCGATGCTTGCTCGCCCGGGCCTGCTTTGCTCGATACGCATCTGCAGGCCGTCGAATTGTTGCGCGATATCTCCCATGTGCGCAACTATTCGGCTTCGGAATGGGCCGCTGCCTTGACGCGATCGGGCTTCGGCGTGGCCGATTACCGGACTTGGCGGTTGCGCATGGATTTTCCGGTCTGGACAGCGCGCATGTCGACGCCGGAGGCGAACCTGAGGGGTATCCGCGTCCTGCAAGAGGCGGCCTCCGCTGAGACGAAGGCCTATTTTGCGATCGAGGCGGACGGTTCCTTTCTGCTCGACATTCTGTGGATCGAGGCGATAGCGGAACTGCGTCATGGATAACGTCTGACGCTTGTTGTGACCCACAGACAAATTCGCGGACACTCTCTGGCGCAAGCTGGATCTTGCTGTGCTCCAAGGGCCGGCGTATCGTCGAAACGGAGGTAAGGCGATTCCCATGCCCACGAAGACCTTTGGCCCGCGCACGGTAAAGGATTGGCTCGCGACTCCCGAGGGAGAACATTGGGAGCTCATCCACGGGAACCTCATCATGACGGAGGAGACGGGCGACAACAGCAGGCTAGCGGGAGAGATCGAGTGGGAGATCCGGAAATACTTGGATCCGCATCCTCTCGGTGTCGTCGAGCGCAACATCGCCTTTACTTTCCACGGAACCATCGATGCCGACCGCGAAGGCGTGGTTCCCGACCTCTGCTACATCCCGAACGACCAGTTTGGGAAATGGGAGGGAGAGGCGCATGTCCAGAAGAACGTGATTCCCGCGCTCGCGGTGGAAATCCTCTCCCATTCGACCAGGCAGATGGACCTTGTCGACAAGGTGGAGATCTATCGCGAGGCGGGCGTTTCGGAAGATTGGATCTTCGACCGCCATCAGGAAACGGTCCGGATCTACCGCTTTGCCGAAAACCGGGAGAAGCCGGTCGCGGTCCACACCTTCGAGGAAACCTTGACGACTCCGCTGCTCCCGGGATTCTCCTTGGAGCTGCCGAAGGTCAGGCGGGCCTTGCGGACCTGCGCGGAAGCGCGCCGTCCTTTCGGGGCGTAGCCATTCAAAGGGAGTCGGCCACTCTCCTCCGTAGGAGGGCTCACGTGTCCGCGGGAGGCCGGGGGACCGCTTCCCGGGCCTTGGCGACCACGAAGCTCGCCTCGCGCAGCGCTTGGGAGGCGTCCTCGCGGCTGTAGCTCTCGGTCGGGATGAAGTCGATATCCCCATAGAAGGAGAGCTCCCGCTCCTTGCGCAGCCGGGTGGAAATCCGGGCGAGCTCCTCCAGGTGCGCCTGAATCGGCTCGGCCAGCGATTCCCGATGCGCCCGCAAGAGGCCCGAGACATCGTGGACGTGGGGAGGTTCGATTCCCGCCTGGCGGAGGACCGCCTTCAAGGCGAACTCGACGGCTTCCTGCGCCTCCCGGATCACATCGGAGTAATCCCGGCTCTCGAGGAGATAGGCCAGGAAGCCCAGACGCGCCTCGGCCTTCCGAAGGTAGCTCTGCGCCAACGACTCGGCCGTCATCGCCTTGCGTCTCGATACGTTAAATATGGATCGGCTCCCCCGGAAGATGCCCGGGTTTGAGTTCCCAGTACCAGGCATTTCCGCTCCAGATCCGCCGCGCTCCGTTGCGTGCCAGCCGCTCCTTCATCCGCCGCAAGGCGTTCCCAAGCACCCGCTGCGGGTCCCAGAGGATCCGCGCGTCCTCGGTCATGTCGAAGAGGATGGGGCTTCCGGCCGCCAGCTCCTCCGGCGTCTTGAAGAGTGGGGACCAGTCGGTGCAGATACCGTGCGCCTGCGCCTCCTCGAGAGCGGGGGAGAGTTCCCGCTCGATCGGCTCCCATTCGGCAACCCGGGCCATCCTTCCGCGGGGCAGGGGATCGGCGACGACCAGCAAATCGATGTCCGAATCGGGCCGCATCTTTCCCCGTCCCACCGATCCGAAGACCGCCAGGGCGAGGAGCCGCGGACCATAGGCGAGACGGACGGCCGCCAGAAGCCGCCGCAACAACTCCTCGAAGCATTGCGGGAATCGGGGGTCAATGCTCCGCTCCATGTCCTTGATCCTGACATAGCCGCTCCCTGGTGGCGAGGAGATCCCGCGCCGGCGCAGCTCTTCTTTTTTTGGGGGGAAGAGGCTCCCGACTCGCCAGCCGCAGGAGAACACTTCGGAGAGACGCGGACTAGACAACGAGTTAGCAAAAAGCGAAGATCGGCTTTGCGGTGACCGGCGCCCAAAGTCGGGTGGAAGCGGTAGGGAGGCTTCTCCTTGCTCCGGTCGTTGCGATCCGCCGATGAATGCTTCCGATGCCACGATGGCCGTCTTCCTGGACTTGGAGAACATCGCGCTCGGAGCCCGGGAAGCCGCCTATCCCAAGTTCGACATCCAGAAGGTGCTCGAGCGGCTCCTGCTCAAAGGGCATATCGTCGTCAAGAAGGCCTATTGCGACTTCGAGCGCTACAAGGAGTTCAAGCGGGGCCTCCATGAGGCGGCCTTCGAGTTGATCGAGATCCCGCACGTGAGCCAATCGGGAAAGAACTCGGCCGACATCCGGATGGTGGTGGATGCGCTCGACCTCTGCTACACCAAGGGCCACGTCGACACCTTCGTCATTCTCAGTGGAGATTCCGATTTTTCTCCGCTGGTCAGCAAGCTGAGGGAAAACGCGAAGACCGTCATCGGCGTGGGGGTCAAGAACTCTACTTCCGACCTCTTCCTCAACAACTGCGATGAGTTTCTCTATTACGACGATCTGGTCCGCAGCGCGAAAGAGACTCCCGAGGTCGCCGAGCCCCGGGAGAAAAAGCCCAGGGGGAAAGCCTCGAAACCACCCGCCGACAAGGCGCTACAGATGGTCGTCGAAACGCTGGAAGCGCTGGTCCAGGAGAGAGGCGAGGACGAGCGGATCTGGGGATCGATGATCAAGCAGGCGCTCAAGCGCCGCAATCCGGGTTTCAACGAGCGGGCCTACTTCTTCCGCTCCTTTAATGACCTTCTTCTCGAAGCCCAAAAGAGAGGACTCCTGAAGCTGGAGCCCGAGGAGAAGTCCGGGGGGTATCTCGTCTCTCCCTCCGAAGCGCATTGAGTTCGCCTGCCTCTCTCCCAAGTTCCGACGGAGTTGCCTTCGACGGCGATTGACGCGAAGGAGTCTCTGCGCCATCATGGGCCTGCGCCTCGGGGCCCCGCTGGTCGGGGGCGCGGAAGGTCCGCCCATGATCCCCAAACACGGCGACATGACGCCGGTCGTCGATCTGATCCGGGAAAAGGGCACGGGCCCCACTCGGACCCGTCGTCCGCTCTATGTCGATCTCCTGCCGCCCTGCCGGGCCGCCTGTCCCGCAGGGGAGGAGATCCAGGGCTGGCTCGCCCTGGCTCAGGCCGGAAAATACCGCCAAGCGTGGGAGCTTCTCGTCCGGGAGAACCCCTTTCCCGCGGTTCACGGCCGGGTCTGCTACCATCCCTGCGAGAGCCATTGCAATCGGGCCGACTATGACGAGCCCGTCTCCATCCATGGGGTCGAGCGCTTCCTGGGAGACTTGGCCTCGGCGGAGGGCTGGTCTTTCCCTCCCCCCGCGCCGCCCAGCGGCAAGCGGGTGCTGGTCGTGGGAGCGGGTCCCTGCGGCCTTTCCGCTGCCTACCATCTCACCCGCCTCGGCCATCGGGTGGAAGTCCATGAGGCGGGTCCCTTGGCCGGAGG
>JAQUAR010000101.1 GCA_028687155.1 Methylacidiphilaceae bacterium
GGGCTTGTCGTAGATCGTCAAAAGCTGCTTGCTCCCCGAAAGGGTCGCCGGATAAAGGCGCGTCCCCAATCCGCCCGCCAGCACGATTCCTCGTCGCTCTTCCATATCCGCCTCAAAGGAGCCCCAGCCGCTCCCGCGCAAAACCGTCCCGTCGAACCGCTTCGCACCACTCTCCATTCTCTCGATACCAGTTGATCGTTCGGCGCAGGCCGTCCTCCAACGTCTCCCGCGGCTTCCAGCCCAGTTCCCGGCGGATCTTTCCGGAATCCACCGCGTAGCGGAAGTCGTGCCCCGGTCGGTCGGCGACATAGGTCATCAGCTGGCGGTAGGACTGCCCGGAGGGACGAGGGCGAATTTCGTCCACCAGATCGCACAGCTGTTCCACGAGCTCCCGATTCGAGCAGCCGGCGCCACTGCCGATATGGTAGGTCTCCCCCGGACCTCCCCGGAAGAGCACCTCGCACAGAGCCCGGCAGTGATCCTCCACATAGATCCAGTCCCGCCGGTTGCTGCCGTCGCCGTAGATCGGGAGCGGCTTTTCCTCCAGGAGATTCAGGATCATGAGCGGAATCATCTTCTCCGGGAACTGCCTGGGCCCGTAGTTGTTCGAGCAGTGGGTCACGATGGCGGGAAAGCCGAAGGTCCTGGCGTAGGCCCGCACGAAATGATCCGATGCCGCTTTCGAAGCGGCGTACGGGCTCGATGGGTCGTAAGGGGCTCCTTCCGGAGTCGGATCTTCCCTGGACCCGAGCGATCCATAGACCTCGTCGGTGGAGACATGGAGAAACCGGAATCGCTCCTTTTCCTCTCCCGGGAGTTCCCGCCAATAGCCCCACGCGGATTCGAGAAGCCGCCAGGATCCCACCACGTTGGTTTCGACGAAGGGTTGCGCACTCTCGATCGAGCGATCGACGTGGGTTTCCGCCGCAAAATGGATGACCCCTGCAATCCGGTTCTCCCGCAAGAGACGGCCTACGAGCGGCTGGTCTCCGATCTCGCCTTGCACGAACTGGTGCGTCTCCCCGTCGGGCAGTCCGACGAGATTCTCCCTTCTTCCCGCATAGGCGAGCTTGTCGAGGGTGACGACCTTCTCAGGTCGCGGCCCTTCGGTAAACAGAAGATGGAGGAAGTTCGACCCGATGAATCCCGCCCCCCCCGTGATCAGCCAACGCCCCGTCCGCTCCATCGTCTGTCTCCCGTCTTTCTCCGCTATGCCGCCGCCTCTGGAAGCCACCGGTTCCATGCTCTCTCCACCGCCTCGTGAACCTCTTCCAGGTGGATTCCCACCCCTTGGAGCTTGGAGCTGTCGAGAACGCAGTTGGAGCGCGGGGCGCGCGCCACCTTTCGAAAGGCTTCCTCTCCCGGGAAAAAGGCAAACCGCTTCCCCGCCTCGATCAGCCGCCTACCAAAGGGAGAGCGCTCCAGGAGCTCGATGACTTCGCGCGTGGTCACTGACCCTGGATTGACGACGTTGTAGATCCCGAACGGGACGCGCCGCTCCCAGCATTCGAATGCCGCCCGGACGAACTCGTCGAGCTGCGAGAGGGAGTTGCGGGCATCCAGCAGGCGTTCGTAGCGCAAGAGCTTGGTCAGGTAATTCTTGGAGGAGTCGACCTCGTGAAAGGGGATGCGCAGCCTCCAGAGATAACAACTACCGGCATCCGCGAGGATCTCTTCGCCGAGCGCCTTGGTTCCGCTATAGAAGCTGCTGTTGTTGGTCCGAAAGCAGAAGTTGGGCGGATCTTCCTCCCGGAAACCGAGCCGCTCTCCCCTGGGTCCGGAACCTCGGTCGCCCGTGTAGAGGCAGCCGGACGAAACGTGCCCCCAGGGTAGCTCAAGCTCCGCGCAGACGCCCGCCAAGACGCCGGGAAGCACCGCATTTCCCAGGAGACATTCGGTCTTATGGTCCTCGCACGCGTCGACGTTCGGGCGGCCCGTGTATCCGGCCGCGTTGATAAGGAAGGTCGGCTTGGTCTCGCCCATAAAGCGGGCCAGGGAACCGGGCTCAAGGAGGTTGACTTCTTTCCGGGAAGGCGCCACATAGAGGATTCCACGCTGGCGGAGATGCCGCTGGAAGGCACTCCCCACATATCCCGATCCGCCGAAAAGGACAATCTTTTCCGAAGCCATCCTCTCTCCTGTTCTTCTCCTCTCCTATGTCGAAACGCCTTTTGGGCTGCTCATTCTCTCGAAGAGGGAGCGTTCACGCAAGCAACCAACGCGCGAGGAAGGAATTGCTTCCTCTGGAGAAATCTCTTATCTCTTAGAAGAGAAAACGTTATGCTGCGCGCGGGAATCGTCGGACTGCCCAACGTGGGGAAGAGCACGCTCTTTAACGCCCTCACGAAGAGTCACAAGGCAGAAGCGGCCAACTACCCGTTTTGCACCATTGCCCCCAACGTCGGCGTCGTTGAGGTCCCGGACCCTCGGCTGGTCCGGCTCGCCGAACTCTCCCGCTCGCAGCGACTGATTCCGGCGGCGATCGAACTCGTCGATATCGCCGGACTCGTGGCGGGAGCCAGTCAAGGGGAGGGCCTCGGCAACCAGTTCCTCGCCCATATCCGGGAAGTGGATGCCGTCATCCATCTGGTGCGCTGCTTCATGGGTCCCGAGGTCCACCATGTGGCGGGCTCGGTCGACCCGGTGCGGGACATCGAAATCATTCACACGGAGCTGGCCCTTGCCGATCTGGCTACCCTGGAGCGGCAGCGGGAGAAGACACGAAAAGGGCCGCAGCCCCGCGCCGACGCTCGCTCCTCGCTTCTGAGCGGATGGATGGGAAAAGCGACGGAGATCCTCAACCGAGGTGTCCCGCTCTTCTCCGAAGGATGGACGGTCGAGGAGAAGGAAGCCCTGCGGCCCTTCCACCTGCTCACCATGAAGCCCACTCTCTATGCGTGCAACGTGGCGGAAGAGGAGCTTTGCCAGGGCATCCGGAATCCGCTTGTCCAGGGGGTCGCCCGGTTGCTCGAAGGCCGGAGCGATTCCGAGCTCGTCGTTCTCTCTTCCCAACTGGAGGCCGAGCTCCCCAACCTTCTCCCGGAAGAGCGGCAATCCTACCTGCAGACTCTCGGCGTGGCCGAAAGCGGCGTCGATGGCCTGATCCGGGCGACCTACCGCTTGCTTGGCCTTCGCACCTATTTCACCGCCGGGGAGAAAGAGGCAAGGGCATGGACGATTCGTGCGGGAGACCGGGCCCCCCAGGCCGCCGGGGTGATTCATACCGACTTCGAGCGAGGGTTTATTGCGGCGGAATGCGCCTCCTTCGAAGAGATGGATCGGTTCGGCTCCTTTCCACGGCTTCGGGAAGCGGGGAAGCTGCGCGTCGAGGGCAAGGACTATGTCGTTGCGGACGGCGATGTGATCGAGTTTCGTTTTAACGTCTAGTCCCCATGTCGGTCCCTCTTGCTCCTCATCGGCGCCGGGCTCTCCCCGTCGTCATCTTGGCTGGAGCCTTGCAGGCTCTTCCGACTCTCGCCCCCGCCGTTCCGCCGCTCCGGGCGGCAGCGGACCTGCCGGTTGGCGTCCTGATTGCACAGCAGGGGGAGAGTCTACCGCCCGCGCAGGGCGTCGATCCGGAGACCCTGCGCAAGTTGGAAAAGCAGGCCGAGAAGGAGAAGGCGCGCCAGGAGAAAGAGATGCGGAACGCCGCCGAGCGCGAGCGGAAGCGCTTGGACAAGGAACGCCAGGCACAGGAGAAGGCGATGCGCGGGCATCCGAAACCAACCTCCTCCTCCGAACCGCAGGTTCGCGCGGCGACCCCGGTTCAGCCGCAGGCGCCTCCCCGGATCCTTGCCGCAATCTGGTCGCAACTCGTTCCGTCGAAAAAGATCACCTCCCTGGTGATCCATGTGCGGCAGCAGAAGCTCTACGTCTACCAAGGGAAAAAGCTGGCGGCCATCGCTCCGATCTGCACGGGGAATGCCACGCATCCGACTCCCATGGGACGCTTCACCATCATTCAAAAGGACCGCAACCATCTGTCGAGCCGGTACGGCTGCTTTGTCGACAACGCCACGGGTCGGATCGTCGACGCCAACGCCATCATCGGGCAGCACGCCCCTCCGGGCACGCATTACGAAGCCGCCGAAATGCCCCACTTCCTGCGCATCACTTCGGATGGGGTCGGACTTCACGGCGGCTACCTTCCGGGATATGCCGCCTCTCACGGCTGCATCCGCCTGCCGAAGAGCTTTGCTTCCGAGATCTTTGAGTCCGTTCCGGACGGAACTCCGGTGTCGATCGTCGAGTAGGTGACTCCTCGCAGAGGAACGGCGTCAGGGAAAATCGCAGCCGCCGGGCGATCCGGCTCTCCCGAACCGGCGTTGCAGCTCCCCGAAAGAACACTCGATCCACGTCGGCCGCCCATGCGGACAGGTGTCGGGATTCCGGCAGGCCAAAAGATCTTCCAGGAGTCGCCCCACCTCCTCTGCGGAAAGGCGGTCGTGCGCCTTGACCGCCCGCCGGCAGACGATCCCGGCTAGCATCTCCGCTTCCGCTCTGCCGATCGCGCAACTTCCCTTTCGCTCGGCGAGATCGGCGGCCAGCCTTTGCAAGAAGGAGACGAGATCCAAGGAGACTAACCGGGCCGGCACCGCCTCGACCGCGAACGCTCCCCCGCCCATCTCGCCCAGCTCCAGGCCCAGCCGGCACAGAGCCGGAAGCTCCTCGGCCAGCGCTGCGGCATCGCGGGCCGGCAGCGTGACGACCAGCGGCTGGAGGAGAGGCTGCCTCTCGCTCCCCGGGAGCTCCCAACTCGATAAGAGCCTTTCAAAGAGAATCCGCTCGTGGGCCGCGTGCTGGTCGACCAGAACGAGTCCCCCGCCCGTCTCGACCAGCAGGTAGAGCGAATCCAGGACACCGATTAGACGACCGCCCATCCCCCGCCGTTCCGCAAGCTCGCCCGAATCAGCTTTGACCAGGGGAGTCGGCTCGCCCTCGACTGCCAACGCAAAGGCGGCTTCGACTCTTTGCGGTCCGGAGGCAGCCGTTGAGCTCTCCGAGCGGTAGCCGTCTCCCGCATGCTCTGCCACCCGGAGAGGGAACGCGGACTCGGGAAACGAGACCGCAGGACCCCGCCCCAGGCTCTGCCCGACCGCTTCGACCAGAAAGCTCCAAACCTCTCGTTCTTCGCGAAATCGAATCTCCCGCTTCGCCGGATGGACATTGGGATCGATCCGGGCCGGATCGATTTCCATCCAGAGCACGGCCGTGGGGTAGAGGCCCCGCAAGAGCGAGTGGCGGTACCCTTCTTGCAGGGCGGCCGCGAGCATCCGGCTTTCCACCGGCCTGCGGTTGACGAAGAAAAACTGCTCCTCCCGGCTCGGCCTCCCGACGCCCGGACGGCTCAGAAAGCCGCAGAGAGAGAGACCCGCGCGGCTCCCTTGGAGCGGCAAGAGCGACTCGATCCAGTCGGTGCCGAAGATGGCGGCCAATCGATCTTCCCGGGAGCCCGCCGACGGCCAGACCGTTCCCTCCGTCTGGCTGCCATGCCGGAAGCGAAACGCGGTCGAGGGCTGCGCGATCGCCGCAAGCACGACCTGCCGCTGCAGCTGGGCCTGTTCGCGCAGAGGAGAGCGAAGGAAGCTCCGGCGCGCCGGGAGTCGCGCAAACAGGGACCGGACTCGAATGGTCGTGCCCCGATCCCTCCCGATCTCCCGAACCGAAAGCAGCTTTCCCGCCTCGACCGCCACCTCGGTCCCTACCGATTCGCCTTCTTCTCGAGTCTGGAGCAGAAACGAGCTGACCGAAGCGATCGTGGGAATGGCCTCGCCCCGGAAGCCGTAAGACCGCAGGCGGCTCAAATCCTCGAAACGCTCCAGCTTGCTCGTCGCGTAGCGCTCCAGACAGAGAAGCGCATCCTCCTTTCCCATGCCGCAGCCGTTGTCGGCGACCTGGATCAAGGCGGCGCCGCCACCCTGGGTGAGCAGATCGATCTCCGTGGCACCGGCGTCCAGAGCGTTTTCCAGGAGCTCCTTGACCACCGACGCCGGCCGCTCGACCACCTCTCCGGCAGCAATCTGAGAGGCGAGCGCCTCCGGCAGAACGCGGATTTTCCTTCCCATAATTTCTCCGCGAGCTTCGCTCTGACGTCGGGCTTGTGCGAGTCGCTTTTTTGTTTTCTCTTCCGGAGCATGCCCAATAGGCAACCCGTTCTCCCTCGGCCCGGTCGCCCGCTCCTGCTCGCGGCAGCCGTGCTTTTCGTGCTCCTGCCTCCGGGCGCGCCCGCCGCCGTTTCCTCTTCCGATCTGCCCGCCTTCCG
>JAQUAR010000102.1 GCA_028687155.1 Methylacidiphilaceae bacterium
AGCCCGACGCAAGGCGCCCGTTCGAAGTGGGCTGCCAGACCATTCCGCAGTCTTTTGCGGCGGCCGTGGCGACGATGTAGGGGGTCGTTTGGATGAAATGGCCGAAAAGGAAGCGCGGTCCAAGGGCTCCCGCCGAGAGATACCAGGCGAACTTAGCCCGCTGCTCCTCTGCCTGGGCGGCGGCTTCCAGAAAATGAGCTTGATCCAGGAGGCCGAACTCCTTCATCAGCGCGGATTCGATCTCTGCTGTCTCGGGGTGAGCCGCCCACTGCACCCCACCGCTGATTGCGAGCCCAAGGAAGCGGGCATCTCCCGAATAGGCGCGGCAGAAGTCGAGATAGTGTCGAAACATCGCCCGCGCTTCCTCCAAGGAATAGCCGCGAGGGATCCAGACGCTATGGAAGAAGCGGATCCCGGAATCGATTTTGGCCTGGATCTGGTTTTCCTGGAAAGGTCCCGACTTTAGTCGGTCTCTGGGCTCGGCGGAGCCGACCGAGAGGGGTTCCCAGCGGCTTTCAATCCCCGGGTCTGCGAAATCGTATGCAGTGGTGATCCCGTTGCGCAGAAAATCGAGTGCGCCGTGCAAAACAAGCCAGTAAATATCGCCTGCGGTAGCTTTCTGAGTATAGCGACTCATGGTCGGGATCCATCCGTAGAGGGTCTGATCGGTGCCCAAGCCCCGCGAACCGCTAGTCGAAAGATGGCTGTGAGCCGAAACGAAGCCGGGCGCAACGATCATGCCTTGAGCGTCGATGGTCTCTAGGGCTGCGGCGGCGTCTGGCGGAGGATCTCCAGCGCCGATGGCCAGGATCTTGCCGTCCGCTCCGACCGCCATATAGCCATGGAGGACTTGCGGCGCTTCCGCGGCGATCGGCAACAGGGTGGCGTGGGTAATGAGCAGAGAGGGTTTGGCAATGCCGACGACCAAGCCTTCCAGCCAAAAGAGAATAAGAAGGAGTGCAATCCGGAGTGGTTTGTCTCCCCTCGGATTGGCCGGTCGATGACGAGAGTTCGCCGTATGCGTGGAAGGGCTCTCTCGGCTTAACGGCTGCAACATTGCCGATCGGCCCGGAATGGGAATAGCCTCACTGAGACGCCCGCAAAGGAGCGGCGCGTTGCGGCTTCTGGCCTTGGCCGCACGAACAAGACCCTGGACAGCTCTTCCGACCGTTGCTCAGCAACCGGCATAGGCTTCGGATTCTCCGCTTGAGGTCGGGCGTCATCGGGCGGCGCCTCTTGCGGAGAGGGAGGCCGTCTTTGCTCGGGCGATCCCGAATCCGGAGTCGCCTTGGGCTCTTCTTCCCCATTCTGGCCCGCACTCGTTCCCGGTAGGGAGAGAAGGGAGAGAAGGGGGAGAAGGAGGCAGAGGCTCACCCCCAGCGCGGCAAGGGAGAATCTCCGTTGCCACAGCGGCCGCTGGTCTCTTGTTCTTCCTCGTGCCTGCATCGCGGCCTGCCCGAAAAGGTCTTCCCCCCATTATCTTGTTGCGGGAGAGACTTCTGAATAGTGGGTGGCGGGCGACGCAAAGTGGATCTCCCGGCCGCGGCTTTGGAGGAGAAGCTCGACGTTGGTCGCGGAGGTTTCGAGGTCGAACTGGAGATTGGCCAGCTTACGGCCGAAGTAGTTGAAGGGGATGAGGGCGAAGATGGCGAGCGCCAGCCCCGTGGCGGTGGCGATCAGGGCCTCCGCGATTCCCCCGCTGACCTTGACGGCCGCCAACTCCTCATTCCCCACGAAGTGGAAGGCGTTCATGATACCGGTTACGGTTCCCAGGAGGCCCAGAAGGGGACCGAGGGTGACGACCGTATCCAGGACGGCAAGTCCCCGGCCGGCTTGCTTGAGCTCGAAGCCCGCGGCCACCTGGAGGGCGTTCTGGAGGGAAGTTTCATGATGGCTCAGCCCCCACCCGATCATCTTCATGACCGGATCCTTCGAGGTCCGCGCCAGCTTGGCCGCCTCCTCGATCTGGCCGTTCTTGAGCAGGCTGTAGACTTCGGAGACCTTGCTCTCCTGCCGGCGGAGTCGCACCATCGACCACCAGAAGATCCGCTCGAGCACGGTCACGATCGCGACCAGCGCGACCAAGAGCAGCGGCCACATGATCGGGCCTCCTCGGGAGAAGGTGTTGAGGACGATATTGGCGAAGATCATCTTGTCTCCTGGGTTACGGTTGGCATGTTCCTACTGAAGCCGGTAGACGATTGGGATCGTGTAGGTTCCGGAAAGGTTGGCGGGCAAGCGCCAGCGCTGTCGGATCCACTGACGGGCGGTCGAATCGAGGATGCCAAAGCCCGAGGATTGGACGACCTCCACACCCAGGAGCTTCCCTTGGGCGATCGTGAGCGCGAGCTGGACGGTCCCTTGGTATCGTCTCATGGCGGCCTCGTAGGGATAGGGGGGCTTGGGCGTGTTCGCGTCTCCGACGCGGGGGGCCGCCGCGGCATAGCGCTGGACCGGATGTGCAGGCGCCGCCGGTGCGGTTTTCTTGGCCACATGCGCCGGCATCGGCTTCGGCGGCTCCGGCCTCGGCTCGGGCTTCTTCTCCACCGGAGGGGGAATCGGCGGTGGCTGCTGCTTGGGCTGAACGAACTCGGGATTCGGCTCGGGAGGGGGCGGAGGGGTAAACTCGACTTCGATCGGAGGAGAGGCGGCTTCCTCCTGTGGAGCGGAAGCGACGGGAGTCACCGCCCCACGGAGGAGCAGGTCGATGATCGATTGGCGCTTGTCGAGAGTGCCCAGTGCCAGCAGCAAGCCGACAAAGAAGAGCACGCAGAGAAAAGCCCAGCGCTTCAGGCGCAGGCCCTCGTCCAGAGGATAGGGCGCATGGCCGAGCGGGACGACTTCCAGGCGGCCGGGGCGGTGCCGGAGGATTCGGTAGAACGTATCTGAATGGCGTGGTTCGGTTCGAGAGGTCATCGGCTCGCTCCTGTTGGACAGCAAGCAGGTAACATGCCAATCGGCGCCCCATCAGAGCCTCTCGGCGTCTCCAGGGACCGGCAGGAAGCGGCCGTGTGCCCGGACAGAGAGCGTGCCCGAGGCCCTCACCACGGCGAAGCATCCTTGACGGTCGCCTCCCGCCTATCGACTTAGGCGATATAGCGTTCATAGGCCGGTATCGTGAGAAAAGCGATGAACTCCTCCGTCAGGACGAGATCGTCGAGAAGCTGGGAGGCCTCGCCCAGGTGAGGGAGCGAGCCAAGCTTCCGGCGCTCCTCCTCCCGCCAATCGACGTAGAGATCCCTCGTGAGTCGCTGGCCTTCAGAAAGCTCCACTCGATGACGGAGCCATTGCCATAACTGGGCGCGAGAGATTTCGGCCGTGGCCGTATCCTCCATGAGATGAAAGATTGCCGCCGCCCCGTTGCCCGAGAGCCAGGAGGACAAGTATTGCAAGCCCACGCTGATGTTGTTGCGGACTCCCGCCTCCGTGACGGTGCCCCCCGGAATGGCGAAATCAACGAGGTCGGCCGGGACGACCCGGACATCCTCGCGCAGCCGCTCCTTCTGGTTGGGTCGATCGACCAGGACTCGATCGAAGACCTCCCGGGCGACCGGGACGAGATCAGGATGGGCAACCCAAGTGCCGTCAAAGCCGTCTTTGCATTCCCGCTCCTTGTCTTCACGCACCTTGGCCAGTGCCCGGTCGTTGAGAGCCGCATCCCTTCGGGACGGAATGAAGGCGGCCATCCCGCCCATGGCATGTGCGCCCCGCTTATGGCAGACGTGAACCAGGAGTTCGGTGTAAGCTCGCATGAAGGGCACGGTCATCGTCACCTGATCCCGGTCGGGCAAAACCGCCTGATTGTCATTACAGAACTGCTTGATGGCGCTGAAGATGTAGTCCCAGCGACCCGCATTGAGTCCGCAGATGTGATCGCGCAAGGCGTAAAGGATTTCCTCCATCTGGAAGGCTGCGGGGATTGTCTCGATCAAAACCGTGGCTTTGATCGTGCCCCGAGAGAGAGAGAGAGCATCTTCGGCAAAGCGGAAGACCGAGGCCCAGAGCTCCGCCTCCTCATAGGCCTCCAGCTTGGGGAGATAAAAGTAGGGGCCGGTTCCCCGGGCTAGCTGCTCCCTGGCATTGTGAAAGAACGCCAATCCAAAGTCGAATAGGCTACCGGAAAGGGGTTGGCCGTCAACCAAGGCATGCTTTTCCACCAAGTGCCAGCCTCGTGGGCGTACCATCAAGACGGCGGGATGCGCTCCCAGCCGGTAGCTTTTGCCTTCCGGGCTGTCGAACTGAATGCGCCGACGGACCGCGTCCTTGATATTCTTTTGACCCAGGATCACGTTGGACCACGTCGGAGTATACGCATCTTCCAGATCGGCCATGAAGACGTTGGCTCCGCTGTTGAGCGCGTTGATCATCATCTTGCGCTCCGACGGACCTGTGATCTCTACCCTCCGGTTCTGCAACTGGTCGGGGGCCGGATTAACCTTCCAAGCTCCCTCTCGGATCTTTCCTGTATCCTCTCGGAAGGCGGGTCTGCCTTCCCTCGTCCACTTTTGCCAACGCCCGGGCCGCTCGCGTAATAGACGGGATCGGGTAGCGCCGAACTCGCGCTGCAGGTCGGCAACGAACCGCAGCGCTTCCGGCGAAAGGATCTCTTCCCAGCCGGACTCGAGCGGCCCAAGAAGCTCTACGTTGGAGATCTGCGGCGATTTGGCCATTGGTGGCCTCCTTTCTTTTGTTGCTACGGCAGTCCTCTTCTCCCTTTCCCTTTGCGAACAGGGTCAAGGAAACTGTGCCCTCTCGGTAGAGCCGACCGGCGGGTTCGTTGAACTCGATTCACCGGGAGTCATTTCCCTAGCCGCCATGCGACGCTCAAAGTAGTCCTTGGTCAGATGGAAGATGCTCTAGTGTAGGACGAGGAATCCGGCCGACAGGATGCATGGGAACCGGTATCCTATGGCCGCCCGTTCATAAGGGAAATGTACGATGAACCTCTTGTCCCAATGCTTCTTTCCATGGAATAAGGGAGAGGGTCGGGTGAGGATCGGCGCTTAGAATTGGAAGCGCAACCCGGCGATCGCGATGTTGTAATACTCGGGATACTTGATCAGCATCGTGTTGCCGCTTGTCATCAAGTAGGAAAATTGCGTCTCCTTAATATAGAGAATCTTGTACTCGGCGAAGAGGCTCCAGTGCTCGCTGAGATTGTACTGAAGCCCGACCAGCCCCTGGCCCGCAAAGGCTCCCTGGGCATAGCTGCCGGTGGTGAACAGATCCACGCCGCCGGGTCCGAAGCTCGTGCCTGATGAGGCCAGATAGGCACCGCCGACGCCGCCGCCGATGTAGGGGACAAGCCCGATCGGAGTCACAAACTTCGCCACTCCGTCGACGAGAAAGAGCCCCATGTTGAGATTCGATCCGAACTGGTAGGCAGAAATGCCGGGCTTTCCGACCACCCCTCCCGTCAAGCTCCCGCTCTCTGTCGCTTGTCCCAGATAGAACGCTTCGAACTGGGCCGCAGGCTGTAACCAGTAGCTCTTGGCAGAGTCTAGCGCGATGCTCCGAAAGTTATAGCCGACCTGGATGCCCCCGACCGCTGCCGTCCCGACGGCCGCGCGTCCCCCGGCGGAGAAGAGCGGGGGCGAATCGAGTGCGCCCACGCCATTACTCATGCCAAAGGCGGCGCCTCCAAAGATTCCGAAGTAGAGCCCGGTCTTGGGCCCGAGCGCTTCCTTCGCCGACGGAGCCGGAGTTTCCTTCATTCCCTGTTCCCCGGCGGGCTCGTTGCTCCCCGTCGGGGCTGAAGCCTCCGGTGCAGAAGAGGTTGCCGTGGCCGGTGCAGCATTGGCTGGGGCCTCCGCAGCGGCAGGCTCCGACGTGACGGCGGGAGCGGCCTGCTCGGAAGGAGCCGGGGCGCTTTCCGCGGAATCGGCGGTCGGGGCGGCCGCCGCCGCTTGCTCCGTGCCAGGTGCGGCGTTCTCCGCCGCTTGAACGAGGATCGGCGTACTCAGCCAGAGGAGGCAAGTCGCCAGCGGCCAACACCGCTTTCGCCAAGAGTTCTTTTCTCTTGCTCTTATTCCAAGCTCGCCCTTATCGGGCACCGGATTCATGCTTCCTCCTCTCGCTTTCGAGCCGCCGGGACGTTGTTGGCATGCACCTTAAAAACCTTTCGGCCCATTATCTTGTTGCGGGAGAGACTTCTGAATAGTGGGTGGCGGGCGACGCAAAGTGGATCTCCCGGCCGCGGCTTTGGAGGAGAAGCTCGACGTTGGTCGCGGAGGTTTCGAGGTCGAACTGGAG
>JAQUAR010000103.1 GCA_028687155.1 Methylacidiphilaceae bacterium
AGCCTCGGCATCCCTTCCGCTTACCCGATTCCGGGGGCGAAGGCCAATCGCCCGAGCAATGGCTTGCGCCGTCAGCAGATGGTCCCCGGTGATCATCTTCACGTCGATTCCGGCGGCTTGACATCGGGCGACCGCGCGGATCGCCTCGGGTCGGGGGGGATCCTCCATTCCTTGCAGTCCTAGGAAGACCAGATCGCCGGGAAGATCCGAGGAGGTGAGCGTGCTCTGTCCTGGAGGAAAGACCATTCGCGCAAACGCGAGCACCCGCAATCCCTCCCGCGCCCAATCGTGCGCTTGGCGCAGGATCCGCTCCGCGTGCAGCGGAGTCGACTCTCCCTCTGCTCCCAGCGCCTGGGAGCAGAGGGAGAGCAGGGTTTCCGCAGCCCCCTTAAGATACGCAACCCTGGAACCGGAAGCTTTCTCCTCGATCAAGACGGCCATCCAACGGGACTCGGAGGAAAACGGGATCGCATCGAGCCGTCGGAATGCCTCGACCGACTCTCTCTCGCCGTCGACGTCCCGTGCCGCCTGGAGCAGGGCGACTTCAGTCGGATCGCCCTCGGAAACGAGTTTCCCCTCCGCTTGGCGGAGCCGGGCATCGTTGCAAAGAACTCCGCAAAGCAGGCACTCCCGCAGCGCGTGGGGCAGAGGGCGCCCCTTCGGGGGGGAGTTCCATGGAAAAAACGTTCCCCCGGCCCAAATCCGCATCACCCGCATGCGGCCCTCGGTGAGGGTTCCTGTCTTATCCGAGCAGATCACCGTCGTGCTTCCGAGAGCCTCGACGGCTGGCAGATGGCGGACGATCGCTCGGCGCTTGGCCATTCGGCCGACACCAATGGCCAGAGTCGCCGTGACTGCGGCGGGAAGCCCTTCCGGAATCATGGCGACAGCAAGCGCCACGGCGGCAAGGAACATCTGCTTCGCTGGCTCCCCCCGAGCGACTCCTGTCCCGAAGACGAGGGCAGCGAGAGCGAGGATTACCCAGACGCTTCCCCGGCTGAAGCGCGCCATCCGGCGGCTCAAGGGGGTCGAGAGTTCGGCGGTTTCCGTAACCAGGCGGCCGATCCTCCCGACCTCGGTTGCCGACCCCGTGGCCACGACGACGCCGGTCGCGGCTCCTCGGCTCACGAGGGTGCCCGCAAAGGCCATGTTGCCCCGGTCGGGCAGAGGGATTTGCTCCGGGAGCCTGCCAGTCTCCTTTTCTGCAGGCACCGATTCTCCGGTGAGTGCCGCCTCGTTGACCGCCAGGTCTCGGAGCCGAATCAAGCGAAGATCGGCTGCAATGAGAGTCCCCGCTTCCAAGAAGACAATGTCTCCCGGAACGAGATCGATGGACGCAACCTGGGCAGTGGCTCCATTGCGGCGGACGGTCCCCGGGGAGGCGAGCAAGCGGGAGAGAGCCCAGAGCGCCTTTTCGGCCCGGCTCTCCTGAGCGAAGCCCACCAAGGCGTTGCCGACCACGACACCGAGAATGAGGAAGCCGTCGATTCGGTCCCCGATCGCAAAGGAAAGCAGGCTGGCGCAGAGCAGGACGTAGAGCAGAGGGCTGTCGAACTGCCGGAGAAGGAGGCGAAGATTTCCCGTTCGCTGCGGGCCTGGGAGCTGGTTCTTTCCATAGCGGGCTTGGCGCACGCGAACCTCCGCATCAGCCAACCCGAACTCCTCGTCCGTGTCGAGCCGAGACAGGACCTCGCCCGCATCCATGGCATGCCAGATGCGGGGTTTTTCGCCGACAGCCTCGCGGGAGCGGATCGGAATTCCCATGACGCTTTTCCTAACCTACTATACGTAGCTGCTCTCGTTCCATGCCAACCACCCGGGGCCGGCGGACACCCCTCGCGCGCCGGGGTCCGTCCGGCGTCGCGCAGGTTTCAGGCCCTCCGTTTGCTATTCTCCTCCCGAACCCGTTGTGAAGAGGAGCCGGTGAAGCCCAATGACCGGTCCTAGAAAGAGAAGCGCGAAGAGCAAGAGCGCCGCGCCGCACACCACATAGCCCGCAAGAATCCAGCCTCCATCGCGCTCGATCTCGCCCAAGGCCAAGAGAGCGACTGCGAGCGCGGGAACAAAGTTGGTGAAGGGGACCGGAACAGGCAGGGAGAGGAGGAGGGCCATGATCATGATGGCGACGCCATGCCCTTGACGGGCGGCTCTGCTTTCCGAGAACCAGGCCAGGCGAGGTCTTGCCAGGCGCTCAAAGGTCCGAAGAGCGGGAAGCGCTCGAAGGAGAAGCGCGGAAAAGGCCTTGGCAGGAAGCCGCCTTTCGGCGACCGCCTTCGGAAGCCACGGACCTTGCCCCAGAGTCTGACGAAGTCCGAGAAAGGCAAGGGCAAGCCCGAACACGGTAGAGAGGCCGGGCACCGGCAGCGGCAAGCAAAAAGGGAGGACCAGCAGAAGCTGGAGGACTCCTCCTCCGCGACCTTGGAAGGATAGCACTGCTTCCCGGAGAGAGACCGTTTCCGAAGCGGCTGCACGACAGGCGAGCTCTTCGAGCTGTTGAGAAAGTCGAGGAGAAGAGGTCTTCGCAGGGCGACCCTTTTCCGTAGGCTCCCTTTCCGTGGGGTGAGGGCGGGGCATCAATCAGCTCCGGAAGCAGCGGCAAAAGGCTGCTTGTCCTTTCCAGATTGGGCTTAGCCGACCGGATTCGCTAACGCCCCCCCGTTCTCCTAAGCGCGTCCCGGCCGTGGGGAGCGGTCAGATCCTGGATCGGTCCGAGCGGAACGATGCGGGTCGGATTGATGTCGTCATGGGTGAGATAGTAGTGGCGCTTGATCTGGTCGAAGTCGACGGTCGCGGCAATCCCGTCCCACTGATACAGGTCCCGCAGATAGCCTGAGAGGTTTGGATAGTCGACGATGCGCCGCAGATTGCACTTGAAGTGGCCATGGTAGACCGCATCGAAGCGGATGAGGGTGACGAAGAGCCGCCAGTCGCTTTCGACCGGTTTGGTTCCAAAGAGATAGCGGGTCGTCGCAAGCCGCTTCTCGAGCGCATCCAGAGAGTCGAAGAGGAGGCGGACCTTCTCCTCGTAGATCGGCTGGCTCGTGGCGAAGCCCGCACGGTAGACTCCGTCGTTGATCCGCTCGTAAAGCCAGCCGTTGAGTCGGTCGATCTCCTTCCGCAGGGGATGGGGATAGAGATCGACCGAGGGGTCCGCCCAAGCGCCGAATTCCAACTCGAACATCCGCAAGATGTCATCGTCCGAGTTGTTCACGATCCGCCGGGTCCGCTTATCCCAAAGGACCGGGACTGTGACGCGCCCTCGGTAGGCTGGGTCGGTCGCACGGTAGGCCTCGTTCAGAAATTGGAATCCGTTGACCGGATCGGCGGAAGCCCCTGGAACCTCCCGGAAGGCCCAACCCCGATCATCGCGAATCGGGTCGACCACGGTCATCCCGACTACCGCTTCCAATCGTTTGAGCTTCCGGGCGATGATGGTCCGATGTGCCCAAGGGCAGGCCCAAGACACATAGAGATGGTAGCGTCCCGCTTCAGCGGGAAAGCCCGAACTGCCGTCGGCGGAGATCCAGCCGCGGAAGGCATCGTTCTGGCGCACGAAGGCTCCCTCCACCGACTCCTCCTCGGGAAATTGCGCTCGGACGGCCATCTTGAAAAAAACTATGCTCTGTTTTCGGAAAAGCGAACAAATCCTCCTTCACGCCGGATCGAAAAGGAGGAACTCCGGCCGCGGAAATGCCCGCGATCTTCTCTTCCTCCAGGAGAGCGGCCCATCCCCCTCTTCCCGTCCGCTCCCGTTACGCTTTCGGGCACCTCACATCCAGGCCGACGCGTCTCGCCTCGGGGACGAACTTGGTGAGAAGTGCCAGCTAGAGGGCGACGCGGAGTGCCAGATAGAGACCGAGCAGGATGCCGGCGCCAGCCAGGCAGGCGCCCAGGATTGTATCGAAGAGAACGAAGTTGCTCTTTTCCAATTCCGGGCTGTCGATCTGCCGAGCATAGAGACGGTAGCGAAGGGCCGCCATGCCGATCATGATTGCTCCCAGGGTCAGGAAGGCGAGCCCGATCAGTCGGGTCGCCGACTCCTGCATCGTCGCGGGCTCTTGCGTCGTCCCAGGCTGATTGAGTGCGAGGCGAAGATAATCGAGAAAGAGGGTGAACTTCTCCAGCAGGAATCCGAACGCCATCAGTCCGATGCTCGTCCGAATCCAGGCAAGATAAGTGCGTTCGTTGGCCGAGTGTTCCCCGAAGTTCCTTCTCATTGGAGACGGGCTTGCTCAGGGAGCCGTTAGCCTGCTCCCTGCCCGGGATCGGCTCGCAATCGGTCCCTTCTTCGCGGGTCGAAACGATTCTGACCTGGAAAAGCTATGTCGATCCCGCCTCAGCATCCCGTAGCCCTCGGAAGGAAGGGAGGGACGGGGTGCCATGGGGCTTACAAGCGGCTTACAGGCGCTTGAGGAAGCCGCCCAGCCGCTCCACTCCGTTTTGCAGGCTTTCCATGTCGGTGGCATAGGAAAGACGCACCGTCCGGTCGTCGCCAAAGGCGATCCCAGGAATGACCATCACCTTTTCTTCTTCCAGGAGGCGCTCGGCAAACTGGGTGGAGGAAAGCCTCGTCTCCCCGATCTCGAGCAGAAGATAAAACGTCCCCTGGGGTCGGAGAAAGTGGATTTTGGAAAAGGTGCTGAGCTCCGTCACCAGGAAATCCCTTCGCCGCGCATACTCTTGGGTCATGGCCCGCACGCAGTCCTGCGGACCCCGATAAGCGGCTAAGGCTCCTTTTTGCGCAAACGAGGTTACGTTGGAGGTCGAGTGGCTCTGAATCGCTTCCACGGCTCCCGCAGCCCAAGGAGGAGAGGCCACATAACCGAGCCGCCAACCGGTCATCGCGTAAGCTTTGCTGAAGCCGTTGACGGTGAAGGTGAGCGGATAGAAGGCGGCGTCCAGGGAAGCAATGCTCCAGTGCCTCTGTTCGTCGAACAGAATCTTTTCGTAGATTTCGTCGGAGAGGATCAGGATATCTTCCTCGATCGCAACTCGAGCCAGCGCCTCAAGCTCTTCCCGCGTATAGACCGACCCGGTGGGGTTCCCCGGGCTGTTGAGGATGATCATCCGGGTCTTCGGGGTCATGGCCTCGGCAAAATCCTCCGGCGTAATCTTGAAGCCATTCTCCAGCCGAGTGGGAACGATGACCGGCTCCCCATCGGCGATCTTGACCATCTCTGGGTAGCTCAACCAGTAGGGAGCGGGGATGATGACCTCGTCTTCGGGCTCCAAAGTCGCCAGGAGGACATTGAGACAGGCGTGCTTGGCTCCGCAGCTAACCGTAATCTGCGCCGGCTCGTAGGCGAGACCGTTGTCCGCTTTCAGCTTGTCGACGATGGCCTCGCGCAGTTCGGGGATGCCCGAAGAGGGCGTATACTTGGTGAAGCCCGCATCCAGAGATCCCATGGCGGCCGCCTTAATGAACTCCGGAGTGTCGAAATCGGGCTCGCCCGAGGCGAGGTTGATGATATCTATACCTTTTGCCTTCATCGACTTAGCCTTGCTTCCCAAGGCAAGAGTGAGAGAAGGGGTAATGCGTTTGGCACGAGAAGATAGTTCCATGGGACCCTTTCGGTTGTTCGACGAGTGAGGAAGCGAGTGCGGCGAGAAGCCGTGGTGTTAGCCGCAGTAATTAGCCGTAGTATTCGGCAACGAGGGAACGAAAGTTGCTTTCTCCCGGGCGGAGGATCTGCATTTCACGCTCGGCGCTCTCGACCGAGTCGGAAGCGTGGGCGGCATTGACCATGATATTCTGGCCAAACTCGCGCCGGATCGATCCCGGCGGTGCCTTGGCGGGATCGGTGGGTCCGAGAACCTCGCGGATTCGCTGCACCGCGTCGATCCCCTCGTAGACGAGGACCAGGCATTTTTCTTTGCCGGGAAGCTTGCTTTCCGCCTCCGAACAGTCCTTCGGATTGTGGCCGGTCATGAACTGGAGGATCAGATTGAACTGGTGATCGGCCGCTTTCGGTCCGAGGAGGCGTCCCAACTCTTCCTTCAGATCCGGATCCACGGTGATGCCGAGGGCGGATGTAAGCAGCTCCTTTGCCTTTTCACCGGTAGCGCCGACAAGCTTCTCGCGCAGGACAGCCCGGACGGGGCCGTAAAATTCTTCAGCTTCCGCGAGGCTCATCCGGTGGAGCTTGATCGCCGTGATCGCGAGTCCCGTTTTCGAACAAAGATCGATGACATTGCCCGGTCTCCCGC
>JAQUAR010000104.1 GCA_028687155.1 Methylacidiphilaceae bacterium
GGTCCCCGTCTCCTCCAATGCGTGACCTCCAGGCCACTCATCGTCAAGCGATCGACGGCCTCCTCCACGGGTACCGCGCATTCGCAATATTGATTCAACCATTGCCAGGAAACTCTCATGCCGCACCTCGCCTCTTCCTCTCTGTTCCGTTCCCCTCTGGTTTCCTCCAAATGGCACCGTGGAGAGGCGTGCCCCTGCTCCGAAAGATTGTCTCGAACTGAGTCTCGGGGAATCCCCCGGGGTCTTCCGCCCGTCCGAACCCGGGCAGAGCAGCCGCCGCTTGCTCGACGGTCGCATAATAGCCGGCGTCATCCGTCAGGAGACGGAAAAAGCCGCCCGGCTCCAGCACCCGAAAGATGGCGGTCAGGACCCTCACGCTCAGCGTCCGACGAATCTGATGACGTCGCTTCGGCCATGGGTCCGGAAAGAGCACATGGATCTCCCTACAGGACTCCGGTTGCGACCAACCGAGCAGCAGATCATCCCACCCCAACCAGAGAACTCTGAGATTGGAAAGCCGGCGAAGCTCCTGGGCGCGCCGGATCTTCCGGACCCTGGGGAGCCTGCGCTCCACCGCCAAGATATTCCATTCCGGATGGAGTTCCGCGTAGGCCGCCGCAAAGCGGCCGTTGCCGGCTCCCAGATCGCAGACGATCGGAGCCGAGCGCAAAAACATCCTCGGCCAACCTTCCGGACAAACGAGGGGATGGACCGCGCCCACCGCAGGCGTCCGGAGCTCGGGCAGCGACATCTCCGCTGGCTCACAGATGCCGGCAATCGTCCGGGTCCTTCTGGCGATAGCCATCGGCAATCCTCTCCCGGTTGACTTGATGCTTCTTTTGATAGGCCAGGAAGAGATCGTCGGCACTCATGCCGAGCACCTGAATCGCGGAGACCAAGAAGTGGAAGAGATCGACGAGCTCCACGCGGGCATTCTGAAAATCGCGCTTCTGATAACGCGCCCACCATTTCCAAGGCACGCTGTCCGTCAACTCGGCAATTTCTTGACTCATGGCCCGCGCATAGTTGAGCAGCCAGCGTTCCCTTCCCTCGTCATCAAGCGAGGCGGTTTCGATTCCAATTTGGCGATTGAGGCTTTCCTGCAGCGCAAAAATCGCCTCGAGCTTATCTGAGTTTTTCACCTTTCTCCCATTCCTCCCTTCCTGCTCCCCTTCCGAAAGCGGAAGCGCGGTAACCGAAGAGCAAAGAAACACTCCGCCGCCGTTTCAATCGAGAAAATATCGCCGCTCATCCCCGTTCGGCTTTCGACAGCTCGTGGTCTTCCCGAAAAGACGATACCGATTGGCCGCCAACCGATCGTAAAGCCGGTCGAGCCAGCGCAAGGGGAGAAGCCCGAGCAAGGCCGCCAGGCGCCGATACGCCGGTAACCGCCGCAAGACCTCGAGTATGGCTTGCGCGCGCACAAACATCTCCCCTCCGCCTTCAGCCGCCTCCCAGACGACCACCAAGGAGTCGGAGCGCGAAAGCGCTTCCTTCCCCTCCGCATAACGGCGGAACCGCTCTCCCTGCAGGGGCGCAAAGCGGAAAACATGCTCGAGATCGTGGCGCAACACGAAGTCGACAAAGCGGTTGCAAAGGCCGCAGACCCCATCGAAGTAGATGACTCCCCTCTCTCTGTCTCTCACCTGTCTGCCTCACAACGTTGGTCCACCAAGCAATCTGAGGCGCCCCCCAGCCCTCGCAAAGAGGAAACATCCGATCCAGCATCCCTTGCAAGCTACACGTTCTCCTGTGCGAGGGAGCTCTCCCTTCGGAATAACAGTTGACAAGCTTTCCTCAGGCTCTCACTGATGTCTTATGCTCGTGGATAAGCGAGGATCGCGGATGCGCATCCTCCAGTTCATCGAATCCTATCTGCAACGCCACCACCGGCCGCCCACCGTTCGAGAAATTCAACACGGCTGCGGTTTCCGGAGCCCGCGAGCCGTCTCCTATCAACTCGAGCGTCTCGAGGCGATGGGATCGATTTCCCGTCAGAAGAATTCTCGAGGGATCCTCCTGCACAAACAGGTAGAGGAAGGATTCCCCATCCCCTTTTTCCCCGCGATTCCCGCCGGTCCTCCGATCCTGATGCAGGAATCGGATGCCGGCAGCGTGCGACTGACTCCAGAATCCTTGGGCGTCTCCGATCGGTCTGCCTGCTTTGCCGTTCGGGTGCGTGGATCGAGCATGGTCGGGGCGGGGATTCTCGACGGCGACCTGGCGCTGATCGAAAAGCGACCCTCTCAGGAGGGGCAGATCGTTGCCGCGCTGATTGATGGAGAATGCACGCTCAAAAGGCTGGTTCTCGATCCCGCGCATGGTTTCGTTCTTCGATCGGAAAATCCGGCCTTCGCGGATCTGCGGCCTGCGCGCGATCTGACGATTCAAGGAGTGCTGGTCGCTGTCGTACGAAAGGTAATATGACCCGGGAAGACCAAACCGCGCTACGATCTCGGGGAAGCTTCTTTCTGCAGTTGCGGCTTGCCAGAGGGCCTGCGTCGTCCGTTTCATAATCCGCAAGCCTCTGAGAGGCGGCACGTACCACCGCGTGCCGACGGGATGGGGATTGGCCGACCGGCGTGGAACTCAAGTTTTTTTTCTTATTGTGCATCCTTCCTTAAGCATCGTGCTGCCGCTCTTTAATGAGGCGGGCATTGCCGCGGAGGTCGCCACCCGCGTCACGAGCTTTGCCGAAAGCCATCCCGACTACGAGTTTCTTCTGGTCGATGATGGTTCCGTCGACGATACCGCAACCATTCTTTCCGAGATCCTCACGAAGAAGCGTATACCCAATGTTTCCCTTCTCCTCTACGCTCCCAATCGTGGGAAAGGGCATGCCATTCTCTTCGGATTCCAGCGATCCCGGGGAACATTCGTCTGCTTCACCGATGGCGATCTGGCCTATCCCCTCGACTACCTGGAACGGATTGCGGCGGAACTCAAGGAATGTGATGTCGTGATCGGCTCCCGCAGCCCCTGCCGTGCCTCCCAGGGTGCTCCCAATCTCCGCCGCCGGTTTCTCGGCATCGGCTACAATCGTCTCGTCCGATTTCTTCTGGGGCTGACTTATGCAGATACGCAAGCCGGCTTGAAAGGACTCCGACGGGAGTCGGCGGAACGCCTCTTTCCTCTCCTCCGTTCCACCGGCTTCTCCTTTGACGTCGAACTTCTTTTTTTGGCAAAGAAGCTAGGGTGCCGCATACGAGAAATGCCCGTTCAGCCGACGAGGGAACACTCTTACAAGACGGGAAAGGTGAAGCTCCTGCGGGACTCCGCAGCCATGCTGGCCGAGCTTTGCCGGATTCGCGCACGAGATTGGCTCGGGCTTTATAATGAGGGACGCGCTCGCACTCCTTAGTTTCGATCTCGAGGAGTTTGATATCCCCAACGAATTCCGGCGGGCGATCCCCAAACCCGAGCAGATCGAAGTCACGCTCGCGGGTCTCCGGAGGCTGGCCGCCCTCTTGGCCGACCGAAAGATTATCTCCACGTTCTTCTCCACCGCCGTATTGGCGATGCAGGCTCCGGAAGAGGTCCGGGAGCTGGGGCAAATCCATGAGATCGCCTCCCATGGGTATGCGCATACGGGCTTTTCGGCATCCGATCCCGACCGTTCGAAGAAGGTACTGGAGGAGATCACGGGCAAGCGCGTTTTCGGATACCGAAGTCCCCGCTTTCGCCCCATAGAGGACCAGCTCCTCCGGCAAGCGGGTTATATCTACAACTCTTCCGAGAACCCGACCTTTTTGCCCGGACGCTATTGTCGCCTCTTTTCTCCCCGCAAAGCATACCGGAAGGGCGATCTGCTTCGGATCCCGGTCTCTGTCTCTCCCTTGGTTCGCTTTCCTTGCTTCTGGCTGGCTTTCAAGAACACCCCGCCCCCTCTTTTCCGGGCGGTGGCCGCCTGGACCCTGGCTGAGGGGGGGTATCTCCATCTCGTCTTCCATCCTTGGGAGTTTGCCGATCTCAAGGATTACAATCTGCCTCGGTGGATCTCTTCCCCGTGTGGGCAAGAGTTGCTGGAAGGGCTCGCTTCCTTTCTCGACTGGCTCGGCGCACGAGCACGCTTTACTACTCTTGCCGACTTCTCCGAGGCATTTTTGGCGCGATGAAGGGGGAGGGTCAGGCGGAAAGCCCTCTCTCCCGTACTGGAGGTATCCTCTGGCTCGGTTATCTCCTCCTCCTCTCCCTGGTCGTGGCGCACGCTCCCGAGCACGCGGTGACACCAACCTATGCCAGGGCGAGCCAAGCCTGGTGGCAGCATCGCGGCCTCTACGACCTGCAAAGCGTGCATGGATTTCTCTATCTGCCGCAATCGGCGATCCTCTACACGCCCTTTGCTCTGCTGCCCCCCGTGCCGAGGGAGATACTCTGGCGGGCGGTGAATCTCGCCATCGTGGCCAGCGCGCTGGCGCGCTTGGCCTGCTTCCTGCCCCGGCCCTCCCGATCCTTCGTTCTCTTGAGCCTCCTGACGATCCCCGCCTCCCTCGCCTCCGCCCGCAACGGCCAAACCAACCTTCCGCTGACGGGAGCGATGATCCACGCATTCCTCGAAACCTCGAACATGCGGTGGAACCGGGCAACCCTTTGGCTTCTCCTGGGCCTGGTCTACAAGCCGATCGCGATTGTCCCCTACCTCTTGGCGGGCGTTCTCTACCCACGACTCCGCTGGTCTCTGCTTTCCGGGACCATCCTCTTTCTGGCCATGCCCTGGTTTTTTGCTCCGGCCGGATTTGCTCGTGACCAGTATCAGCTCTTCTGGCAGAAGTTCCTTCTTTCCGGCCAGCCGGACGAACCGAGCTTTTCGGATCTCTCGGGGCTTTTGGATGCGCTACGGATTTCCCTTGCTCCCGCCTGGCTCTTCGGTTGCCGCGCTCTGGCTGCTCTGTTGACCCTACTGCTCGCACAGATCGCGCTTCGTCGCGATCGCATCCACGCCGCCCTCCTCTTGGCGGGTCTTGCCGCCGCCTACCTGATGCTTTTCAACCCGCGAACAGAGGCGAACTCCTACATTCTTCTCGCCCCGTCAACGGCCCTCTTTGCTCTCTGGGAGCTCTCGATCGGCAGGCGCGGAATCGGTACAGCGCTCATGGCAGTTACCCTTGGTTTCGGTTCGTCGAGCTACGGACCCATCCATGGCTGGACCAATCTCTGGTTCCAGCCGCTCCTCGCCCTGATCTCCTTAGGATATCTCGCCCTCCGCTGCGTTTGCCCGCTTCCTGCCGCCGATCCGGGAGCCGTCTGCTCCCCCCCGGGCAGGGAGAGCGGCTGATTGTTGTTCCCTCGCCGGGCAAGCTTGCGAGAAATGGCGCCTAACTTTCGTCCTGCGGAACGGTCAGGCAGAGTCGCATGCGTGGAAAATCGATCGTCAGACGAAATGGTCGGCAAAAACCACTCCCCAGAAATCCACCCAAAGGCAACCCTTCTCCCCGCTCGATGCGGGAGGGAAACGGCACAATGGCCCCCGGGACATGGTGCGCGGAGAAGCCCGCGAATCGCACCTCGGGAAGAAGGATGGGCAGAGCGAGATAACGGCCGCCGACGCCCGAATAGGGATCCCCGCGACCCAGGGCCGTAAGCCCCAGTCGAATCGCCGCCCGGCGGCTCAACGCCAGCGCCGTCTCCGCCGCACCGGTGTCGAGAAAGACCAGAAGCCTTTCCCGCGACGCGACCTCCACCGGGACCACGACGAGCCCTCCCGGAGTCAGACGCAGGGGAACGTCGGTGATTCGGCGGTCGGCGACAGCCGAGGACCCCTCGGCGATCCCACGCCTTCCCGCTTTCCGGAGCGAAAGCCGCCGCTTCGGATAATCGAGCGTTACAACGAACCGCCGCAGAAATTCCGATCCAAGAATACCTTCGAACGGCTCGCTCCTCTGCTCCGGCCGATGAAGATCAATGATGGCGACCGGGATGTTGCGTACTTCGGTAGCACCCAACTGGAGCGAATCGAGTCGTCCCAGCTTTCCAGCCGTCTTTCTCGCGCCGGCTCCGAGGAGTTGGGCGGATCCCACCGGAACAAGACGAATCTCCTCGGCCAAACGCCGATCCAGAACGACGCAGGACGCCCCCGTATCGACCAGGAAGCTGGCCGACCGCCTCCGCGCCACCAGGACGCGCACGACGGGTCGCCGCTCCGACCCGACCCAGTCAAGCCGGACCTCGTC
>JAQUAR010000105.1 GCA_028687155.1 Methylacidiphilaceae bacterium
CCTACCGAGAGCCGCCACCTAGAGAGATCGATCGCATTGGGGATGACATCGAGATGATAGCGGACGAAGAAGGCCGCGTTCGGCGTAAGGAGCGATTCGAAGAATGGGCGCGGGGTCTCCAGCACGATCGGCCGATCGCTGAGTCGTAAAAGCGGGAGCTTTTGCGGCACGAGTCCGGTCGGGACGGAGGCATTCCAGTGCGTATCGGGGAGAAGGAGATCGGATGCGGCGTTGCCGCCCGCGGCGAGGAGCTCCCGCGGCCAAGGCATCGTCGCCATTCCCAGGAAACCCGTCAACATCTGAAGTGCTCTTCGACGGGAGTAGGCCGGTAGGGAAGGCTTGTCCTCAGGGGAGCGAGGAGCCTGTTGATATGACATCACCAGCAGACTAGCGGAGCCAGGCTGGAGGAGTCAAGACGGGTGCGACGGAAACGCAGGAAAAAAATCGGAAAAGGGAGAATCGGTCGCCGGTGAACGCGCTCGTCACCAAGCAAACGGCATTGGATCGATCACCATTTCTCCACGATCGACAAAGCGCCGTGCCTCTTGCCGGCCATAGGAGAAAGCATCCGCTAGACGCTGGCTTACCGCCGCTGCGGGCCGTCCACCTCACTCGACGTATCGACGAATCGACCGTGGCCAAATCGGTGAGGAGCGTTTGGCGCTCATGTTCCTTCGCACCGACTTAGCAGGTGTAGGTGCCCGCAGGTTCTTCTCGTTCGGAATCTTTTCGTTCTCGAAGCGCTCCATCAGTTCTTCTTTCACCGAGAAATCTTAAAAGCAAATTATATGCCAACGGAGGCAGGTTTTTGCCGCTCCGATGCCGCTGAGGGATGGGCTCGTTGGGGAGCGATCTAGTTAATCCGGTTAAGCCTCTAACTCGAGCATGACGACGATCGTTTCTCCTGCTCTCCGCTGCCACCTCACTCTCCAGGGATCCGCGTGCTCGAGCTGGTTTCGTCGAAAAAACTCCCAAAGGAGAAGACCGTGTGGAGCCAGTCTTGGCGGAACCGAGCGGAGCAGGGGGTGCTGGTCTAGGATGAGCTCCTTTTTCTCGTAGGGGGGAGAGGCAAAGATAATGTCATACTGGTGCTGGTCCCTCAGGAGAAAACGAAGGGCGTCGGCTTCGATCACTTGTCCGGTGAAACCCGTCTTGAGGAGGTTGTGGCGGATCGCTCGGCAACAGGAACTGGCCAAGTCGACGAAGGTCGCTTCCCGCGCTCCACGGCTCAAGGCCTCGATGCCGAGAGAGCCCGTGCCGGCATAGAGATCGAGAACCCTCTTGTCGACGATCCATTGCCCGAGCGAGGAGAAGATCGCTCCTTTCACTCGGCCGAGAGCCGGCCGGATTTCGACCCCTCGAGGAACTTCCAAGAGAAGGCCGCCGGCACTGCCGGAGATCACCCGCAGCGGCATGCGCCTTCATCCGCCCCGCCGGAACTCTGGGCGTAAAGAGGTCCCGCTTCCCTATTCATGGGAGGAAGGGCGAGGGAAGCCGTCCTGAATCTTTCGATTGCAACGCCAAGTTTTCCAACAACTTCGCCTCCGGGTTCTGAATCGTCCCTCTCATCGTGAGGACGATCGCCTGCGAGCGATCCTGCAGGAAGCGAAGCTGGCGCGCTATGAGATCCGGGAGGCGATGGAAAAGGGAATCTTTCAGGTGGACGCGAAGGACGAGCCGCAAGGAAGAGTCGAAAGCCACCGATCCTTCTCCCGAGAGAGAAAAGTGAGGGGAGTCAAAGTGGATGTCGGAAAAGGTCACCGCTCCCTCTTGAATCCGAAACCATCCGGCACATTCCGAGAAATCGGGTTGTGCGAGGCTGCTTTCCCGAAAGATGTTCGCCAGGGCGGAGAAAAGGGAGATGTTCTCGATCTGTCCGTTTTTCACAGAAAAGGAGCCCTGTCCGGTAAAGCTCTTGGTGACAGCCGGCCGGCCGCGGGAGTCGAGATCGAGGGTAAGACGGCCCCGGGCGACCTGCGTGTTGCTCTGGAGAGCAGCAAGAAACTCGTGGAGGTCGAGATCGGTAATCTTTAGGCGCAATCCAAAATTGCCTCCGGGAGCGTCGGCGGGAAGTTGGGAGAGAACTGCCTCGAGGCGACCGCCACTGGCGAGCGCCTGCACACGGGAAAGGATCAGACGAGAAGCATGGATTTTGTACTGGGCGAGAAGTTGTTGGCAGGAGACTCGACCGAGAATCCGCATCCAGCCGGCGGCGATGGTCCCGCTTCCCGAGACCAAGCCCGTCTTTTCCTGAAGAGGTCCGCAAGCGGAGATTTGCCCAGCTTCCAGGAGTGGAGAACCATCCGAAAGAAGGAGAACCGCGCGCCCGTTCTTCATGTCCAGAGAGCCGACTCGCCAGGGCACAAGCCGAGCGCGGGCAAGGATCAACGGCGAACCAGGCTTGGCAGGATCTTCATCGATCAGGGGGAGCAGAAGCCTGCCATCCTGGTCAATCTGGCAAGCGAAGCTCGGTGCCTCCAACCGTGCGCGGCGAAGGTAAAAGCCCTTGGTCAGCAGGCTGGGCAGGGAGTATTCGAAGCGAGCCTCTTTGGCAGAAAAGAGGGCTGGAGCCGCTTGCGTGGCAGGGTTATCAATCCGGAGATCATGCAAGGTAATTTCGGCGGGCGGTTTCCATTTTGCGGAGGAGAACCGGACAGGACTGCCCAGGGCTTCCCCAAGCGCCCATTCCAGGTAGGCGGCGGCTCGGCGACCCGATACCCAACGCTTGAGGCCTTGCTCCGCGAGGAAAAAAAAGACGATTGCGGCCAAGACCAGGCCGATCGCAAATTCTCCCAAATGTCGAAGCAGCCGCACTGCTCGCAATTAGGCAAGAGTTTCTAAAGATTTTCCAGCAAATGAATCGCGTCTGCATCATTTTTAATCCGGCGGCACGCGGAGAGAAATCCCGGAGGCTTCTCGATCGCCTTCGCAGGGCGGTTGGCGACTCGGTGATTCGAGTCACGAAGTTCCCAGGAGATGCGGAGGCGCAGACCGAGCGTGCCCTGGAGCAAGGGTACCGAATCGTGGTGGCCGCGGGCGGAGATGGGACGGTCAACGAAGTCGTCAATGGTCTCAACGGGACGGCGGCTACTCTCGGAATTTTGCCGCTCGGCACCATCAATGTCTTTGGCATGGAACTCGGAATTCCCGCCCAACTGGAGAGCGCGTGGGAGGTCGTTCTGAGAGGAAAGACCAGAAAGGTCGACCTCCCCCGCGTGGGGGAGCAACGCTTCGTTCAGCTCGCGGGCGTCGGCCTGGATGCAGAAATCCTTGCCCGCACACACTGGTGGACCAGGAAAACCTTTGGTCCGATCAGCTACTTGCTCTCCGCCGTAAGGCTTCTGGGACGATCCGCCCCGCTGCTGGACGTCACGCTGGACGGCAAAGAGACGCACCAGGGACGATTCTTGCTCGTCGGGAACGGCCGCTTTTACGGCGGGCGGTTTGCCGTTTTTCCCGACGCGCGACTGGACGATGGCCTGCTCGACGGATGTCTCTTCTCCGAGCTCAACGCCGTAGCCGTCGCCCGCTACGTGGAAGGGGTGCTTTCCCGACGGCACACCCGGTTTTCCGACGTTCTCTATTTTCAAGCGAAGACACTGAGCGTCCACTCCGCCCGCCCCGTCCCTTTAGAGGTTGACGGCGAGCTTTACGGCCATACTCCCTGCACCTTCTCGCTTGCGCCCGCCGAGCTGGAGGTTATCGTCCCGTGAATCGGGCCAGGCCAAGACCGTTCCTTAAAGCATAGACAAATAGACAATAACAGGGAAGATCATCCAGGACTTCGGCCGAACAGTGCTGCCGACGCTTCGCGTGTCGGGGTTCCACCGTCACAGTCCGGGTAGCGCCCACTGCCCGCGCTTTCGGGAAGCGGTCTCGCCGGTCCGAGTTGACGGCGCGAGAACCACTCTCTTTACTGTGAGACAACAGAGCGGAAAATCGACCCGCACACAAAAAAGCGGCCACTACCATCAGCCGAGGCGAATTACATCCGGTAGCTCGGAGGTTGTTCCATCCGTTGCGCCCGCTGCTCGATTTCCGCGCGCGTGAAATAGCGTTCTTCCTCGAACAATTCTCGGGCGGTCCATGGAGACCGAGGTGGAATCTCCTCCTTGCGGATCGTCCGGCTAATCTTCCCTTCCTCCTGCATAATGTCCGCCTTTTCCATCAGACTGTTCTTAGCACTGCGATACGCATCCTCGATAACCTCGCCCAAATCGTGTTTAAAACTGG
This sequence comes from Methylacidiphilaceae bacterium, assembly GCA_028687155.1. GTDB lineage: Bacteria > Verrucomicrobiota > Verrucomicrobiia > Methylacidiphilales > Methylacidiphilaceae > Methylacidimicrobium. The sequence goes on from JAQUAR010000105.1 coordinate 4,234, forward strand.
GATTTTTCTTTCAGCACGCGAAGAGCCTTGTCTCTCGCACGTTCGACGGCATGCCTCCATCCATGCCCATGCCTTTCTGGATCTCTCGTGAGATACGCGATGTATAGGAGATGCTGTATCAGGGCTTCAAGCCGGCCTTCCAACCTGTTTCGCTCGCTCTTCCCCAAGTCCTCGACCTCTTCAACCAGATTTTTTATGTCCACCTTCTCGAAGCGACCCTCCCGCAGCAACCGGGCCGTCTCCTGCGTCCAGGCGTAAAAGTCCAGTTCGTAGAGCTCCTTTGCCGTCATCTGGTCACGATCATGCTGCGCCAGAAGACGCGCAAGCGGTTTCTCCACACTTCAACAAAGCCGTTCATTCTTCCGCGGTTGATTCCATCTTGTCCGCAGCCGTTTCTAAGGAGAGAAGTCGCTGCTTTCGCCAGGGTCGGCCTGTGTATCCTCCCAAGCTGCCCGCCTTTGGCACCACGCGGTGGCAAGGCACAAGGATGGGGAGTGGATTTGCTCCAACGGCGCTCCCTACGGCACGTGCCGCTTGCGCTCGCCCGAGAGCCTGCGCAAGGTCCTTATAGAAGACAGTCTCTCCGGGCCCGTAATGCAGCAGTCCCTGCCAAACCCTCAATTGCCAGGAAGTTCCGATCGGGGCGATGGCGATGGAAAATCGCAGCCTCTTTCCGGCAAAATATTCAGCGAGTTGGGTTTTGAGTGCTTTGAGTTGCTTGTTATATCGCAGCTTGGGGGAGCGACCAATCCAACGAACGATGCGTACCCTCTGCGCGGGAAGCTTGGAGGCGTCTGCGAACTGGAGGAGGCGCAAGCCGGCGGAATCGGCAATCCCAACCATGGTTCCCAGCGGAGTGTCGATCTCCTGCTCGCATAGGCTGCCCCTTCCGGGCGCCGGAACGAGAAGAGGCGAGATAGGCGCCTTGCCCGCCGCCATCTCGGTGGATCGCAATTCTTTCCCTTGCCGTCGCGGAAGTCTTTTTTTAGAAGTTGTCGGGCGAAAGCGAGAGCCGAAACGTCCTGAATGGCGCATGAGAGCACCGTAGCCTTTTTCCCACCGCACGTCCAGGGGTGGCCATGGAGACCTCTTTTTGCGCAGGTCTTTCCCTTCCATGGATTGGGAGTCCCGGATCGTGCGGGACATCCACATCAGGCGCTTGCAAGGCGCTTCCCGCAAGCGACTCTTCGAAATCGAGGAAAAAGGTGCCGAAAGCTTGTGAAAAGGGCTTGTCAGACGTTCGTCCATTCGCAATAGTTGAAGCCTTTCACTCGGTTTGGTAACGAGATAAGCGATGCCGACGATTAATCAGTTGGTCCGAAAAGGACGAGAGGAGTTGCTGCGAAAAACCAAGGCGCCTGCCTTGGATTGCTGCCCACAGCGTCGCGGAGTCTGTATTCAGGTGATGACGCGGACGCCGAAGAAGCCGAATTCCGCCTTGCGCAAGGTGGCCAAGGTTCGGCTCACGAACGGAAAAGAGGTGATCGCCTACATCCCCGGCGAAGGACATTCCCTCCAAGAGCACTCGATCGTTTTGCTCCGGGGAGGCCGGGTCAAGGACTTGCCTGGGGTCCGATATCACATTGTTCGCGGCATTCTGGATGCCGGTGGTGCGGTTGGTCCCAGCAATACGAACAAGCTGAATCGAAATGTCTCTCGGAGTAAGTACGGCGTGAAGCGGCCGAAGAAAGGAGCCGTTAAGAAGTAACGGCTGGGACCAGGGCTATGCGAAGAAGAAGAGCGGAAAAGCGGCGGACGCCACCGGATCCGAAGTATGGGTCCGTGCTCGTGCAGCGGATGATCAGCGTCATCCTCTCTCGTGGGAAAAAGGCGCGCGCCGAGCAGATCACTTACGGCGCCATCGAGGGGGCGGAGCCTAA
>JAQUAR010000106.1 GCA_028687155.1 Methylacidiphilaceae bacterium
CGGGATCACCCCGTGGAACTTCCCCGCGGCCATGGTCACTCGGAAGGTGGCTCCGGCCCTTGCGGCGGGCTGCCCCTTCGTGCTCAAGCCCGCCGAGGAGAGCCCTCTCACCGCCCTTCTGCTTGCCAGGCTCTGGGAGGAGTCTGGCGGATGGCCCGCCCTCTTCCAAGTTCTTCCCAGCTCCGATCCGGAAAGCCTTTCCGCGCCATTTTTGGCCGACAGCCGAGTGCGCAAGCTCACCTTTACGGGAAGCACTCCCGTGGGAAAGCGCCTCTACGAGCGGAGCGCCTCGACTCTCAAGCGGGTCAGCCTCGAACTCGGCGGCGGCGCTCCTTTCCTCGTATTCGCCGACGCCGACTTGGAAAAGGCGGCCGACGGAGCGATCACCGCGAAGTTCCGCAACGGGGGACAGAGCTGCGTCGCGGCAAACGCGTTTTATCTCCAGAAGGGGATCGCACGCGAGTTCACGCGGCTTTTTGCCGAGCGGGTCGCCTCCCTTCGGCTGGGAGATCCGCTCGATGAGCGGACCCAGGTGGGCCCGCTCGTGAACACGCAGGGCCTGGGCAAGGTCCGCGAGCTCGTCCAAGACGCCCTCGCCCGCGGAGCGAAAACCGTCCTGGGAGGTCCGAGCCGCCAGCTTTTCTTCCCGCCGACAATACTCGCCGATGCCGCTTCCGATTCGCGAATCCTCGAAGAGGAGATCTTCGGACCCGTCGCTCCCCTCTGCACCTTCGAGACCGGGGAGGAGGCCCTGGCCATCGCATGCCGCGGCCGGGCCGGGTTGGCCGCCTATCTTTGGACCCGTGACCTCGAGCGCGCCCTCCGCTTTGCCGAGGAGATCCCCTATGGGATCGTCGGCATCAACGACGCCCTTCCCTCGACCGCCCAGGCCCCGTTCGGCGGCTTCCGCGAGTCGGGCCTCGGCCGGGAGGGAGGCAAGTGGGGTCTCTCCGAATATCTTGAGTCCGAATACCTCTCCCTCGGCCTGGACTGAGCCGGCCTAATCGCGAACCGCTAATAGATTCCCGGAATCAAGCGGGAAGTCCGCGCGCGATAGGCGTCGTATTCGGCTCCGAACTGCGACCGCAAGAGCCGCTCTTCGGCCGCGATCCGCGCCAAGAGCGGAGGGAGGAAAAGCCCGGCGAGGATGACCCCAGCCCACGAGCCAAACGCCAAGCCCCATCCCAACACGTAGACGAGCAACCCCAGATAGCTCGGGTGCCGAACGAAACGGTAGGGACCACTCGTCACGAGCGTGTGCCCCGGCTGAATCGCGACGAGTCCGCTGAATCGCTGCCCGAGCACGAAGACGGGCCAGAGCCGCAGGGCGCCCCCGCCCGCATTGAGCACCACACCCACCCAGCGGATCCCTTCTCCATCCATCCTCCAGAAGTTCCCGCGATCGCAGAGTGCCGGGAGAAAGCCGTCCAGAACGCCGATCACCCCGAAGGCAAGAAGCACCCAACGATTCCCGCGGTCCTCGCGCTCCCCCGGGCTCAGGTTGCCCCGGCTGAAGAGAGAGACTCCGGCAAGGAGGAGCGTTGTCAGGGCGAGTGCCGCCCGCGCCGGGTTGGCCAGGAAGGGCCGGATTCCCCCGAAGGGCAAGATCGGCAGCGCGAGATAGGCAAGGGTCGATAGGAAGATCAGCGCAATCGGCAGCGCGGGCCTGGCCTTGAGTCCCATGAAGCAGTGAACGTTCGCCAGAACGTTTGCGCCGGCCGTTCGGAAAAGAAAAGGCATTCCCCTCAGAAGTTCCGGCCAGGCTGCATGTTCGTCCCGTCCGCAAGGCGGGAATGCCCGTGCTACCGTTTCTTACGCTCCGCAGGCTGCCGATCTCACAAACAGACTGGCTTGAATAGCCTATTCATTCAGTCGATTCCACCCTCATGAGAAAGGCGAGCGCGACCGAAGCCAAAACAACCTAAGCGCCCTGCTCGATAGCCTCAAAAGCGGCCAACCCGTGCTGATCGTCGATCGGGGCCGGCCGGTGGCTCGTCCGGCCGCGCCGCGGCCCGATGCCCCCTCTCCCCTTTTGCGCAGCCAGCCGCCTCGAACCGTTTCGGGAACCTCGGCGCTGGAAGCTCTCCTGGAGGAGCGTCGACAGGGGCGATAAACTTTTAGCCTGCCTATCTCACAAAGTTCGTACCTGAACCGCGGGCCGACGGGCTTCGATGCGAGGAGGAGCGCAGGTTTTCCCCCAGAGTTGCGTGAGAAGAACCTGCGAGGAGGGAAAACCAAGCCCCAACGAAGCAGACAGGTCCATTTCGCAAGCCGCAGGAGAAGGCTTGGGAGACAGGTAGGTTCGCTCAAGGGATGGCGGCAAAGACGCGAGCCGGAGCGCCGGTGCCTCCCCCGATCTTCATCGGAATGCCGTAGATTGTCGCTCCCCGCGGGGGAAGCGCTCCAACGTTCGCGAGATTCTCGAACCCTGGCCGCCCCGCCCCGAGCCAGAGCCGGTGGACGGGAAAATCCCGCGAGCGACCCGGATCGAGGCTGGCCGTGTCGATCGCCAGCGCCGCAACATTCCGCTAGCGGAGAAGAAAAGAGACCGCCTCCGGCGAATAGCCGGGAAAGTGGAGGTTCTCGACATCCGCCCACCGGTCCGTTCCGAGGTACTGCTTCTTCTCCGGCCAGAACCTCCCCCACCCCGAGTAGGCAACGACGATCGCTCCGTCGGGGAGCAGGCCCCACCGCTGCTCATGCCGCTCGAGGTCGGCGACCGAGAGAGCCGCATCGGCATCGCTCTGCGCCTGCCCGCGAAAGTCGATCACGCAAGCCGGCCCAATGCACTGCTCCAGGGGAACCCGATCCGCGGAAGCTCCTCCCTCCGAAAAGTGGAGCGGCGCATCCATATGAGTACCGCCATGCTCGGGAGCATAGAAGGTGCCGGCTGCGTAGAAGCGATCCTCCCCGGCGACCGGCCCATGGTGTTCGTACCAGTAGTGGAATCCCGTCTCCGTCGGCCAATAGATGGCACGCTCCTCGAAGGAATAGGTGAGATCGAGGACTCTTTGCGCTCTCATGATTTCTCCCCACGAGCGAAAGGTCCCAACCGCGCACTCCCGCTCCTTCCGCTTTTCTTCGCCCTTTTCGTTCGAAGGGCAAGGAGAATGGCCCTCCCCCTCGATTTCATGGATGAAGCTCCGGATCGCAGTGCTGGGGGAGTTCGGCCTCTGGGGCCGCCCTCCCCCAGCCAGGAGAACAGGCAATGGCTAACCATGACAAAGCATGACCCGTGCCACAAAGGAGAGGTTCGCCGAGGGATTCTTCCCTCTCCTCGCCTCCCGCCCGAAAAGTGCGCGCGCCGATCGTTGGGGGTTTGCGCCGCCGTCGGCAATCCGCAGCTTGTCAGGCCGTCCCCTGATTCCCTAGAATCCCGAGGACGGGAGTGTCGCTCCGGGCAGAAAGTCTTCCCCAAGCGAATGGAGCAGACCAGAAACAAGACATCATGAAGATCGCAGTCATCGGAGCGGGATTTGTCGGCGCAACCACGGCCCAGCGCCTCGTGGAGAGGAACTTGGGCGAAGTCGTTCTCTACGATATCGTCGAGGGCCTGCCCCAAGGAAAGGCCCTCGACATGATGGAGTCCGCCCCGATCTGGGGATTCGAGTCCCGCGTGCTCGGAACCAACGATCCGAAGGATCTTTCCGGATCGGAGATGGTCGTCATCGCCAGCGGAATGGCTCGCCAACCCGGGATGAGCCGCGACGATCTCCTGGAGAGAAATGCGGGCATCGTGGCTTCGGTCGCCGACCAGGTCCGCGAGCATGCGAACCAGGCGATGGTCCTCGTCGTGACCAATCCGGTCGATGCTCTCACCCATCTTGTCGCGGCGAAGGTGGGCACGCCCAAGGAGCGTATCTTCGGGATGGGAGGCATTCTCGACTCGGCGCGCTTCCGGCATTTCATCGCAACCGAGGTGGGAGTCGCTCACGCGGACGTGGATGCGATGGTCCTTGGCGGCCACGGAGATGACATGGTTCCCTTGCCGCGGTTCGCCACGGTCAACGGCGTCTCGATCGAAATCCTGCTCTCTGGGGACCAGATTCAGAAGCTTGTGGCGCGAACGCGGGATGGAGGGGCCGAGATCGTCCGATATCTCAAAAAAGGCAGCGCCTACTACGCCCCCGCCGCAGCAGTCGCCCAAATGGTCGAGAGCGTGGCCCGCGACCAAAAGCGGCTCCTTCCCTGTTCGGTCTGGTGCAGCGGGCAATATGGCATTACGGGCCAGTTTGTCGGATTGCCGGTGATTCTCGGTCGCTCGGGCGTGGAGAAAATCGTCGAGCTGCCCCTTAGCGCGGCCGAGCTCAAGGAGCTACAGGTGAGCAGCGCCCACGTGGCCGCGAAAGTGGCCAAGCTGCAGATCGGGGCTTAAGGCTCTCGCCCGTCAATCATCCGCCAAAAGGCTGCGCTCTTTTCCAGCTCCTCGTCTTCCGCCAACGGCAGGTTGCTCCGAAAGAGAAAGTCGGCGAGGGTGTTTTTGTGCAAGATCCGGAAGACCTGCACCCCACTCTCCTGAACCGCAAAATAGATGCGGTAATCCCGGCAGCGAAAGCGACGAAGCTGCCGTCCTTCTCGTTCGAGCGTTCCGAGCTTTTCCGAGCTTCCTCCTTCCAACTCCCGAGGGAGCACCTCGAATTCGGCGAGTACCTGAAGCTGGATGTCCTTGGGAAGCGCCGCGATCTCCCCAAGGCTCGCTTTGCTGAAGACGATCTGGAAGGGCTTGCTCATGGCTCCTTTCGGTTCGCGGGTACGGGTTGTGCCTTGGGGATGCCTCCTTCCCCCGGTTGAACCTCGCTCCCCATCTCTCCTAGGGGAGGATGACCAGCGGCTTCCGGATAGAGAAGATATTTTTTCCGCCGCGTTCGGTACTCCTCGAGGTAGGACTCCCAGCTCTCCCACAGCTCCTTGACCGACTTCCCCTGCTGGAGCGTCAGCCGCACGGCATCCCCGCCGCAGAGCTTATCGAACATCACACAATCCTCCGACCGCATGCCGGCGATTGGATTTCCGTTGAGCGCCTTGTTCACCTCCTCCAAGAGCGTCAGGGCCGTCGGGACGAGCGGCACCCTCCTCGGATCGCGCAAATGGATCTGAATGCCCCCAAAGATCTTGCCGTGGCCTTCCTTGCCGAAGAGCCGGTACCAGGTCGGACGGAAGACGACTCCCGCGATGCGGGACCGGCTCATGGCTCGAACCAAGCCATAGGGATCGAGCTCCGGAGAGCCGACCAGAGCGAAGGGCAGCGGGGTGCCGACCCCGTTGTTGACCCCGCTGGTCTCTCCGAGCAGCCCCGTGAGAACGTAGAAGAAGGCGCTCTCGGGCTCGGGAATGTTGGGGGAGGGGGGAATCCAGAGGAGCCCCGTATCCTCCCAGATCATCTCCCTGCGCCATCCGTTCATGGGGATCACCGTAAGCGCGAGGCGCTTGCTGATCCACTGCTCTCCGGCGATCATCTTCGCTAGCTCTCCCACGGTCAGCCCATAGACGTAGGGAACGTCCCACTCGCCGACAAAGGAACGAAAACGAGAGTCGAGCGGCATGCCTTCGCAGCGCACGCCCCCGAGTGGGTTGGGCCGATCGAGCACAAAAAACTCCTTGCCGCTTTCCGCAGCCGCCTCCATCGCCAGTCCGAGCGTGCTGATGTAAGTGTAGCTCCGGCAGCCGATGTCCTGGACATCGTAGACGAGCACATCCAGATCCCGAAGCATCTCGGGCGTAGGTTTCCTCGTCTCTCCAAAGAGGGAGTAGATCGGCAGCCCGGTCCGTGGATCCGGAACGGAGGCAACCTCTTCTCCCGCCCAAGACGTTCCGTAGAGGCCATGCTCGGGAGCAAAAATCGTCGTCAGACGCACTCCCGGGGCGTGGAGCAGGAGATCGAGGGTCGACGCTCCGTTCTTGTTGACTCCCGAGGCGTTGGTGATCAGCCCCACTCGTTTGCCTTGGAGTTCTCGGAACTGCCGCTCAGCCAAGACGTCCACGCCCAAATCGACCCGAGCCGCGGCTTGCAAGGCTTGGAGAAGAGACGATAATAATAATAATAATAGGATGCCGAACCAGAAGCCGATGAGTCGCGTCATATGCCGGTAAGAAGCAGGG